>CAYTVR010000242.1:0-11434 GCA_964441245.1 uncultured Saprospiraceae bacterium
TACAATTTCTGTCATGGCATTAATTCGCCACCAAAACCAGCGTAGAATAAAAATTAATCCAGTCCCTGCTCCAATTTGCAAAAGTATATTGAAAGCGCCCAAAGCATTTTCAAGCGCAAGCGCAAGAAAGGCAGAACAAATCATTAAAACCAAAGTAGAAATCCGTCCAACATTGACTAATTCTTTTTCGGATGCTTCAGGTTTATAGAATCTTTTATACCAATCATTGACTACATAGGACGATCCCCAATTTAAGTGCGAGGAGATGGTAGACATATAGGCTGCAATCAATGAAGCAACCACCAGTCCAAGTAATCCAGATGGAAGGAAAGTCAACATAGCTGAGTATGCCAAATCATCATTGATAACCGATTGGTCAACATTGGGAAACGCAGCTTGGATAGAGGCCAAATCTGGAAAAACAACCAAAGAACAAAGCGCAATCAAAATCCAAGGCCAAGGTCGTAATGCATAATGTGCCACATTAAAAAATAGGGTAGCGGCCATGGCATTTTTTTCATCTTTAGCGGCCAACATTCTTTGCGCAACATATCCTCCACCTCCAGGTTCTGCTCCAGGATACCACACGCTCCACCATTGCACGGCAAGTGGAATGATCAATAAGGGAATCAATAATTCTGTATTGTTAAAGTCGGGAAGCAAAGATAATTTTCCACTGACATTTGGATGATTCAATAAATTAGAGAGTCCTTGTACTTCAGCATGACCCAACAAAACATAAGCTGCCCAAATGGAACCAATCATCGCCAAACCAAATTGCACAAAATCCGTATAAATCACTCCTCTTAATCCACCGAGCATGGAATAGACTACGGTTACAATAGAAGCAATCAAAAGGGTGGTTATGGGAGATAATCCCAAAAGCACACTACCAATTTTTATCGCTGCCAATGATACCGTGGCCATGATCATGATATTGAAAAAGACACCAAGATAGATCGCTCGAAAACCTCTGAGAAATGCAGCTCCTTTTCCGCTATAGCGAAGTTCGTAAAACTCCAAGTCTGTCAAAATCCCAGATCTACGCCAAAGTCGAGCATATACAAACACGGTCAACATACCCGTTAGTAAAAAGGCCCACCAAACCCAGTTTCCAGAAACGCCATTTTTACGAACAATATCTGTAACCAAGTTAGGCGTATCAGCTGAAAAGGTAGTAGCCACCATAGAAACCCCAAGGAGCCACCAAGGCATATTTCTTCCCGAAAGGAAAAATTCAGAGGAGTTTTGTCCTGATTTTCTTGCCGAAAAGAGTCCGATAGCTAAAGAAACGACGAAAAAGAGTATGACGATGGTCCAGTCGAATGTAGATAAACTCATAGTTAGCTTAGTTTTGTTTCTGTCAGAATGATCATTTATGAAGGAGACTCATTCTTTGGGTTAATTGTAGGTTAAAAATTTAAGCTTCAACGCGAATGTTTTGACTCAAAAGACGAAATTTACCTAAAATATTTTAATTTCGCGATGTGTTTAGTATTTGACCTTGGTTTTATGTGGATTTTATGTGAAATCAAGCTTACTAATCGAATCTTAAACAACTAATTTTCGTAATTACTTTGATTGAAATAATTTTCAAATACATAATAAGATGAAACCCACATTACTTGTTTTAGCTGCCGGAATGGGCAGTCGTTACGGTGGTTTAAAGCAGTTGGATGCTATTGGACCCAATGGTGAAACCATTATTGATTATTCAGTTTATGACGCCGTCCAAGCAGGATTTGGTAAGGCTGTTTTTGTTATTCGCGAGCATTTTGCCAAAGATTTTAAAGCGAAAGTAACTGATAAATTCAAAGATAAGATCGAGGTTGTTTTTGTTTATCAAGAAATTGATAGTCCTATTGAAGGTTTAGACAAGGTGCCAGAAAGAGAAAAACCTTGGGGAACTGCTCATGCCATGTTGGTCGCTGCCGATGTGATTAATGAGCCTTTTGCTGTTTTAAATGCAGATGATTTTTATGGAGCTTCTGCTTTTTCTCAAATTGCTGAATTTTTGACTACAGAAGCCAATGAAGAAACTTATGGCATGGTTGGCTATATCCTAAACAAAACACTTTCGGATAACGGATCGGTATCTAGAGGAGTGGCTGATATGGATGAAAACAACTATTTGAAAACGGTCATTGAGCGTCATAAGATTCATAAAAAGAATGGTGTGATTTCTCACCTAGTAGATGAAACGCGTTATGCTTTGACGGAAGATACGCTGGTATCTATGAACTTTTGGGGTTTTCACCCAAACATTTTTGAAGAGATTAGAACACAGTTCTTAGAATTTGTAAAAGATAATCCAGATAATCCTAAAGCAGAGTTTTATATTCCTTTAGTAGCTAATCGTATGGTGGTGAACAAACAAGTAGCTTTAAAAGTATTGACTTCTGAGGCACAGTGGTTTGGCGTAACCTACCAAGCAGATAAGCCAGATGTCTTGGCTGCATTGGAATCCATGCACAATAAAAAAGTATATCCAAGTCCACTTTGGTCTTAAGATTAGGACTAAACGACTCGTTAAGGGCTCAGAAATTATTTTATGGTTTCTGAGCTCTTTTTTTTGTATATTTGTTATATTCATACCTAATTCATTTTACACGAACCTAATCAGTTAAAGGTGATTTTGTTCTCCATCCTGGAAAACAGATAGGAATAATAAGATGTCGATTCTAAAATAAATCGTCTTTTCCCGTAGGGGGGAAGGCCTATATATTTGTCTCATTAATAGAATTTATAGTGAGCTAAATTATATATGATATACTTTTTTTGTACAAAAAGCATATGATCTAACAGCTATGATTACAATGCAAAATGATTAACCTACTTACAATACTTATGACGAAATTTATAAAGCAAGCAATTCTGAAAAAATCCCTTCTATTGTTATTTTTTTCCTCTTTCGGATTAAATGCCGCATATGGTCAATTATGTGATTTTCCATTTGCACCCTCTAATACCTGTGCAGAAGCTCCATTGGTTTGTAGTTTGGATGGTTTTTGTTCTCGCAATGATGATGCGGTCAATAATGGTACCCCAAATGCATTTTGCGGTACCGTGGAAAACAATAGCTGGGTTGCTTTTATTGCTGGAAGCACCACCTTTGAGGTAAAAATAAATGTTGGAAATTGCCAACTAAGCCAAGGACTGCAAGCTCAGTTTTTTGAAACAAGCAATTGTAGCAACTTTACAGCCGTTTCCAATTGCCTTGATCCGGTATTTGGAAGTGACAACTTAGTCTGTACTAATTTGGTCATAGGCCAAAAGTATTACTTAATGATGGATGGTAAAAATGGAGATGTTTGTGATTATGATTATGAATTAGTCAGTGGTATTATTCTATCGCCTGCTTCGGTTTTTGTTGATCCAGTCAGTACGCTTTGTGAAGAAGGAACCGTGACGATTAGTTCTACTGCAGTATCACCTAATTCTAACTTAAGTTATCAATGGTCGACTTTAGATGGCAATATTTTAACTAGTGTCAATGGCACCTCTATTGAAGTAGATGCACCAGGAAGGTATAGTGTCTTTATTCAAGATTCTGAAGGTTGTACAGCTACCTCCGATGTAGAGGTGATTGAAGTTCCATTACCAGATTTATTTCCTTCTGATCCTGACATATTGAATTGTCAATCCAATCTAACGGAGACCTTGAGTGTTTTTGTCAACCCACCTAATCCACTCTATTTTTTTAATTGGGAAACCAGTGATGGAAATATTGTTTCTGGCGCGGATGATATGCCTGTAGTGGATGTGCCAGGAACTTATAATGTCACAGTGACTAATGAGCAAGGATGCAGTAGTACAACGAGTATTGAAGTAATGGCAGATGTAAATGATCCGATCGCAGATGCAGGAGAAGGAGGTGAATTGAATTGTATTATTCCAGAAATTGAATTAAACAGTAATCTTTCTTCATTGGGAATTGATTTTTCTTATCAATGGACGACATCTAATGGAAATATTGTTTCTGGCGCAGATGGACTAAGTCCTACCATTGATGAACCAGGGATTTATAATTTATTGGTTACTAATGTTGTAAATGGTTGTACTGCAAGTGATGAAGTAGAGGTTACCTTAAATGATGCAGTACCTTCTAACGCTAATATTCGAACGATCCAACCTTGTTTTGGAAAGACCAGAGGTCAGATTATCATTGACTCTGTCGTGGGTGGAATTGCTCCCTATACTTATTCTTACGATAGTTCAGCTTTCACGACTTTTAATGAATTGAATCCCGCTAGTATTGATGATCATCTGATCGTCATCCGAGATGCTACAGGCTGTGAATGGGAAACAATGGTCAATGTTCGTCCTCAACCAGAGTTGATTATTGAACTCGGTCCTGATCAAGCGGTTGACCTTGGATGTGAAGTGAGATTGAACCCAATCTCTACCTTAGCTCTCGAAGAAATCGATACCTTGATTTGGAACAACGGATTGAACTGCTCTCCAATCTGCGATAGCACATTTGTATTATATAATAAAGAAACTTTCCGAGTCCGAATCATTGATGTCAATGGTTGTCGAGCAGATGATGCCATTACTTTTAGTATTAAAAAAGACCGAAATGTTTATATCCCAAATGCTTTCAGTCCAAATGGAGATGGCATCAATGATGAACTGATTATTTACGGTGGAAAAGATGTAGATCTCATCAAATCCTTTCGAGTTTTCAATCGTTGGGGAGAGTTGGTCCATCGTTTTGACGAACAGTCAGCGAATGATCCTGATTTTGCTTGGAAGGGTATTCTGGATGGTAAATATTTGCCTTCAGGTGTTTATGTATATTATGCTGAGGTTGCTTTTATAGATAATTGGGTGGAAGTATATCAGGGAGAGATTACGATATTGAAATAGGGGCTTAGTGTTTTTTGTGTTAAAGTATTAGGGGGTTAAGGTATGGTACAATCGGTCATCTCAACACCCTAATATTTTCAACACTAATATACTCTAATGATCATAAATTATTTTTCGGACAATCATAAGAATCATCAAAGTGACGGTGATCACAATACCCATCATCAGGAAACCGTTTTCCACCTTTGAAAAAAAATGGTTGAGTTTGTAGCCCATTACGCCAATAAAAAGGATTAAATAAATATAACCCATCACTTGTTTAAATTTCATCGTCGAGGTATTTGACTTTTCTATTCTAGTTTTTCATTCTATTTCTATCAGAACTCTTTTTGAACAGAATTAATCTTTCTAATGTTCAATGTTTATGCCGATTTTGTTTTTCTATCTTTATAAAAACATCGGGAAAGGTCAATAATTTTTATCCTAGAGCTCTTCGTTCTAAGCGATGAACAGCTACCATCGAGGAATAAAGATCAACTTGAAGTCTAATTAACACACCACAAAATGTAAAACAAATGAAATATGCCACCTATGATGAAATTGGAATGGATTATAATTCTACCCGAAAAGCTGATCCCTATTTGCTCAGTCGAATGTATCACTTTTTGGATCCCAGTCCAACTGGAAAATATCTAGATATTGGTTGTGGAACAGGAAACTATACCATTTCGCTACAGCGAAAAGGAATGGATATGATAGGAATTGACCCTTCCTTAGAAATGTTAAGCAAAGCGAGATTACGAAATCCAAATGGGGAATGGTTGCAAGGCCTAGCTGAAAAATTGGTATTAGAAAATAATAGTATGGACGGGATCTTAGCGAGTTTGACGATGCATCATTGGAAAGACTTGAATCAAGGATTTAGCGAAATCAATCGAGTACTTAAGGCTGAAGGTAGCTTTGTCATGTTTACAGCGACACCAGCTCAAATGAAAGGTTATTGGTTGTGGCATTATTTTCCTCAAATGTTGGAAGACTCTTGTCCAGTAATGCCTACTTTTGAAAAGATAGAAAAATGTTTAGCTCAAAATGATTTGAAGATCGATCAAGTCGAAAAATATTTTATTAAAGATGATTTACAAGATATGTTTTTATACGTTGGTAAAAACAGACCTAAGCTTTACTTTAAACCTGAGGTAAGGAGCGGTATCTCTTCTTTTTCTGCATTATCAAACAAAGCAGAAGTGGAGAGCGGTTTGAAAAAATTAGAAAATGATATTGTTTCAGGTGAGATTAAAAAGGTGATGGAACAATATGAAAGTCAAGATGGAGATTATCTTTTTATTACGGCTAAAAAATAAACGATGAAATTTTCTTACAGCGTTCATATTAACCAACCGATCCAAGCCGTATCAGATTTATTTCAAAATGATCAACTGCGCAAAAATTGGATGCCAACTTTTATTAGTATTGAGCCTTTAAAAGGTGAACCAGGTAAGGAAGGATCAACCGCTAGGATTATGTTTGAAACACCTGGAGGGCCCAATGAATTGATCGAAACAATCATTGTCAATAAACTGCCTTACGAGTTTTTAGGTTTTTATGTCCACAAACACATGGAAAATACTATGTTAAATAAATTCATCGAAATTAGCGAAACAGAAACCTTGTACGAAGTGGAAATCGAGTATACTAATTTTACTGGTTGGATACCAAAGATCATTTCTAAGTTAATGCCGAGTATGTTTCAAAAACCAGTGCAACAACAGTTGGATGATTTTAAGGCTTACGCCGAAAAGAACCTTTGAGAAGATTCATCAAAATTAGCCATGTTGAATCAATAGGAAAAAACAATAGCGAGTATCCATTATTTAGGTGCTCGCTATCGTTTTTTAAAAAATAGGTTTCCTTTATCTAGACTTTTATTTAATCTCTACACGCTTCCTTCATCGCTTTTAGTTCCTCTTGTGAGTTAACAATAGTCTCAGTACCATCCTTGTCGACGACAGTTATTGGGAAGCTTAAAGTTGGTCGTTCTTCTGCATCAGGATTGGCTTCTTTCCATGCTCTTAAAGCCGTTTTCATTTCTTGACGACTTTCAAAAGAACTAGTCGTTCCATCAGGAAAGTCAAGACTAATCGGGAATACCAGTCTAAAACATGCTTTTCGATTTTTATGTTTTCCTCGACCATCATTACGACATTCCGCAGATAATTCTCTCAAGGCTTCTTTACTTTCTACAGTGATTACCTCCCCATCTTCATTAATGACTTCAAGTGGAAAAGCAAAAGTTGGTCTTTCTGTTGCATCAGGGTTGGCTTCTTTCCAAGTAACAATTGCCTCTTTTAATTCTTCGTTACTATTTACGGTTGCGGTTGTTCCATCCGCAAATAAAATATCAATGGAATAAACCAATTCGTAACAACCACCGCGACCAAAATCGCATTGTTTACTCATTTCTTTCAAAGTAGATACAGTAAAACTTTGAACATCTAAAATATCATTCGTATCATCGTCTTTGTTACAAGCAACTAGTAATAAGAAAAAACCAAGTCCTAGGATTAAATTTAAGTTCTTCAGCATAATTTTATATAATTTTGTGAGTTAATAAATACACTCTATAGAGGATTGGGATTTTAGTTTGTACTCATTATTTCAAAAAAAAATAAAAAAAAGTTTTTGAGTTTAGATTTTTGGCTTCAAATCAAGGATAATAATAAAGTTGGACTTCAGAATTTGTACGAGGAATTCTTTGAGGTGCTTTATACGTTTGGAAAATATTTTCATGTAAATGAAGCAGAAGTACAAGATGCCATTCATAATGTCTTTCTAAGAATTTGGGAAAATCGTCATAATATCAATACACCGAAAAATTCAAAAAACTATTTGATGACAGCGCTTAGAAATGAACTAAATCAAAATTATAGGAAGGCATCAAGGATTGAGTTAAAGGCAGAAGTGACCGATGCAGATGTAGATAGCGAGGAAGAAGAATCGGGATCAATAGAATTAAGAAAAGCGGTAGTCAATAGGGCAATTGATCAACTAAGTAGTAAAAATAAAGAAGTCATTTTTCTAAAATATAAAGAAAACCTAAGCAACGAAGAAATAGCTGAAGTACTGGATATCAATTATCAATCTGTTCGGAATCTATTGCACCGAGCAATCAAACAACTGCGGACTAAGATTGGACCGGATAAAAAGAAAGAATAAAAAATAGGGGATGAATGAGTACAAAACCAAAAGTCAAGCATCTTATTGATATATGATAAAGAAAATAGTAATTATAGCATGTATTGGTTTAATCTTTGGTTGCGCCAAAGAAGAGCAAAAGTTGGTGGACGATGTATTCGTGGATCACATCATAGAGTTTGAGGCGCAAGCCAAATTACGTTCTATAGACTTAGGTTCCGTCTTGGAAGAGTTGAGTGTACGATTGGCTGATATTGATGCTGATGCAGTTGGACAATGTATCACTTATGTCAATGGAGATAAGGCAATCGAAATCAATCGCGCTACTTGGAATGGATTAAGCGACAATCAAAAAGAATTGTTAGTGTTTCATGAATTGGGACATTGTGTTTTGAATCGAGATCATCTCAATGAAACCGATGAAAATGGCCAATGTGTAAGTATCATGAGAGAGAGTACCCGTTCTTGTCCGATTAGTTATAATGCTTCCTCAAGAGAGGAATATTTGAATGAATTGTTTAAATAAAACATCATGCCTCTGAAGAACAAATACAATACTTATCAAATCGAAGATTTTATCTGTGATGAAGCTTTTATCAGTTGGGTGAAAGAAGGAGAGGAGGACGATTTTTGGAAAAATTGGACAAAGGAAAATCCAGAGAAAGCGCCTCTTGTTGATCAGGCTAAAGACTTGGTTGTTCAATTAAGTGAACGAAAAAAGACAGAACATCCTTCCATCAAAAAGCAAGTTTGGGAAAAGATAGACGCCAGCACGACTCCTAAGATTGTTCGAAAAGAGAAAGGACGTATAAGATGGATCGCAGCTGCAGCGGCGGTGGCGGCTTCTGTTGCTCTATTTTTTCTTTGGACGCCGACAGGAGATCATTCTACTGAGTTTTTAACGGAGAGTAGCCAGACTGAAAAAATTACACTTGCCGATAATTCAGTAATTGTTAGCAATGAAAATTCTTCCATCCGTTATGTTCCTGATCAATACAATGCAAATCAGCGACAAATAGAATTAGACGGAGAAGCATTTTTTAAAGTAAAACCAGGGAAAAAATTTGAAGTTAAAACAACAAACGGAACTGTTCAAGTTTTAGGAACTTCATTCAATATCTTAAGCAGGGGAGATGTTTTTGAAGTAAAATGTTTTACCGGAAAAGTAAAAGTCACTAATAATCAAGGTGCTGAAGTGATATTGGTTGTGGGGGAAAATACCATTTTGACCAATAATCAATTAGTTAAAAAAGAGCATAATGCTAAGCTAGGATCTCCCCAATGGATGCAGGCTTATAAAAATTATTTTGATGTTGAATTACGCCAAATTAGTAAAGAAATTGAGACCTATTATGATATAAAAGTTGTTTTAGAAAAAACATTAGAGCATAAAAAAGTAACGGCTAATTTTCGATATGGGACATTAGAAGAAACTGCCAAAACAATCACTTGGCCACTTAATTTATACTACGACATTACTTCGGACACCTTGAGAATATATGCGACTCAAAAATAAAATTCTGGTCTTGCTTTTTACAATGATGTTTTGTTTTCCAAATGAGCATGGGGCGCAAAATTCAGTTCAAAAAGATCAGACCTTTTACGATTATTTAAAAACACTTTCTGAGCATTTTGATTTACAGTTCGCTGTAAATCCAGATGTAGTAGCCCATCTGGAAATGGAAAATTATACGATAGCAGAAACGAAAGATTTGCAATTGATTCAGTTAAAAAAAATGTTACAAGCAAATGATTTGGCTTACATGATCATGGATAAAAACAAAATATTGATTCGTAAGGAACCAGAAGAGGTACTATCGAAAGTTGTCGAAATTAAAAAAATATCTGGTCAAATCATCACAGCCGATAATGGCGAGTCCTTGGCCTATTCAAGCGTTTTTATTCCGGGGTCGAATGTTGGAGTAGCGGCTGATGAAAGAGGTCGTTTTACAATTGAGATTCCAGAGAAATATTGGGACCAAGAACTTCAATTTCAATCCATTAGTTATCAAACTCAAAAACTAAAAATCAAAAATTGTTCAAGTCAATTGACCATTAAGCTTGAACCATCAAAGACGAAACTCCATACAGTTTACATTGTAGAAGCTCCTCCTCAAATGCGTTTTAATCAAGCGGATCAAAGTGTTTTGATTGACCTTTCGAATTATAAAAAGACCAATGCGAATGATTTTTTTACGTCCTTTAATGGAAATGTAATGACGAGTTTTTCCTCTATTCTCCAATCCACAAAAAGAGAAGGAATTTTCGTTCGAGGTTTTCAATCTAATTCGCTCATTTTGATGGATGATATTCCAGTATTGCGCTATAACAATTATTATTCTTTTCTTAATAATTATAACGAACTCTATTTTGATCAAATTAAAATTTATAAAAATGCGAGCCCACTAGGCTGGGAGCAATATGCCTTTGGCATTATTGATTTAAAAAGTAATGCTGCCCAAGATCGAAGTATCTTAAACTTTGAAAGTAATCTTTTTTTTACCGCTGGAGAATTTAATCTACCCTTGAAAAATAACAAATGGTCTGTAAAGCTCGCAGGTAGAAAATCCTATGAAGATATCAATAGAGGACCTTTTGAAAAAGCAGAAACGAGGAAAGGTGTTTTTAAAGATAGGAATGGTTTAAAGGAATGGAATATTTTACAAAAACCAGCCGTCTCTTTTTCTGATTGGAATGCTTCTGTTCAATATCAAGATGAAAAACAATTGATGTCCGCTAGTTTTATGAAGAGTCAACAAGATGTAAATTTTAGTAACATGACCAGTCGTTTTTTCCCAGTGAGGCGACTTAATGTGATCGAAACACATGAGCAAAATGATTTGACGGAAAATTTAGGTTTTTCATGGAAATACGAACGATCTTTGTCAGCTGACCTTTCTGCTTACCTTAGTGCACATCATACAAAGGCGACTAAAGATGTTCGGACTGAAGTAAATATAATAGAGGAAGATGAAAATGGATTGATTGAGAAAGATTTTAATTTCCGAAGTGGCTTAGAGAATGAAATAGAATTGACAGAAATAAAAGGAGGCGTTTCTAAAGAAGTTGGAAAAAATATTTATTCAGTTGGCGGAGGTTTTACAGAATTGAGTAGTGATTTTGTAGTGAAAGATGAAGAAGCCAATTCATTAAGCTCGATGGAAGATCCTGCTTATATTTTTGTGTTTGCAGAAACGCGTAATCATTGGAATTCAAAATGGAGCAGTACAGTATCTATTGGTAATTTCACCCATCTTTCTAACGCTAAAAACTATTGGAATGCTAAACTGCAATTGAATTATCAAGCTTTGGATCGCTTTTCTTTGAGAGGAAGTTTTAGTTATCAAACGCAACTTTTTAATGAAGCAAATTTAGAAAATCCTTTCGGACAAAATTATAGTCTATTAGCTGTAAGTGATGATGATAGAATTCC
>CAYTVR010000243.1:0-11425 GCA_964441245.1 uncultured Saprospiraceae bacterium
GATGTCGATTGGCACCAACTAATTCGGTATTTTTTCCATTGACAAAAAAACCTTCACCTATGATAAAATCAAACCATCTAATGCCTAGTGGATTTTCAATACAATCAATCATTAGCTCTTTACCGCTGGCATCCGTTTCATAAATCAAAGTATTGACCCTGTACAAATAAGGTTGATCAGGTGACCAAAGATGAAGGTTTTCAGTAATTCCTCCAGTTTGTGTAAACGTAAAGTTGGCTCCGGCAACAATATTTTTGCTCTTTTTCATTTTTAAAACAACCCTTCCCTTATCATCTATGACTCGTGTCAAAACAGTACATTTTTTAATCTCGTTGGCTTCATTAACGACATTGGTTTTTACATTAATAGTTGCATCTGTTTCTGTCACAGAGGGAGTAGTAATGCTTACGCCAGCCTGCTCATGTTCCCAAGGAAAAGAAATATGTAGCGGATTGGTTTTCACCAAATAAACGTCTCGATATAATCCACCAAATTTAATGTAATCAAACTGATGACCATCTGGTGGAATGTTTTCATTCCTTCGATTATCAGCGCTAACAGTTATGGTATTTTCACTGCCCGAATTTACATAATCTGTAATATCAAAATGAAAAGGCGTATATCCACCAATACTGTGCTCTCCAACATGTTTTCCATTCACCCAAAGATTGGTAATTTGATGAGCTCCTTCAAATTCTAAAAATATTTTTTCTCCATTTTTTGCTTCGATGTTAAAACTTCTACTATACCATCCGATGGCTCTTTGGAACGTTGGTTGAGTATCATCATCCTTTATTCCATTCATGTCATTAGAAAACAATTCTAAACCATGTGGTAAATTGACTTTCTCCCAATCCTTTTCCACTGATCGAAATTGAAGCGTAGCATTTTCTGATTTCTCTAAATAAAATGCCCAGTCGGTATTGATGTTTATTTTTTGGCGATCCGTTTGCGGGTAACCGTATGGCAAAGATTGAAAGCCTGAAACTTGTAGGGAATAAAAAATAAAAAACAAGATGCTTGAATAAAATGTATTCTTCTTTTTCATATTATCTTTTTTAACTCTTCGACAAATCGTGATTGTAGAGACCTGATTTATCCAAGAAGGTTTTCATTAAAAGCCTTCTTAAATAGCTTAAAACTAAGTATCCCAAATCTTACAAGAGTAGAAGATTTGGGATACTAAATATTTTTTCTTTTAGATTCTTTTAAAACATTAAAGTATAAATAGCTGCTAAAATTCCACAGATAATCAAAGTACTCACTTTGAAGGTTGAAGAAGTTTGGAATATACCTTCTTCCAACTGAATAGCATTTTCATCTTCTCCTTTATTCTGCATCATAGAAACAATAATCATGATGACAGATAGAATAATGAAACTGATTCCCATTTGATTCATAAATGGAATGTATGAAAAACTGTAGTCGATAAAAATCGATAAAGGCAATGATAACAAGACGACAATCATTGCAGCCCGGGCTGAAGCCTTTTTCCAAAATAATCCAAACATAAAAATCACTAAAATACCAGGACTAAAAAATCCAGTATATTTTTGAATAAAAGAAAACGCAGATTCTAAGGCAACAAATTGCGGAGCAATCATGACACCAATTAATAGTGATACACCTGCCGTAATTTTACCAACTCGCACTAATTGTTCATCTGTTTTACTTTCCTTTCCATCACCTAAATGTCGATAAATATCCATGGTGAAAATAGTGGAGACACTATTAACAATAGAACTAATGGATGAACCTACTGCAGCTACTACTGCTGCAAAACAAAGTCCCTTAAATCCAGTACCGATAAATTCATTCAGCACCCAAGAATATACCTGATCACCTTTAGCTAAATCAGCTTTCATCGCATAAGCTGCGATCCCTGGAATCACTACGATCAATGGTAAAATCAATTTCATAAAAGCAGCAAAGGCAATACCTTTTCTAGCTTCCTGAATATTCGGAGCGGCTAATGCTCTTTGAATGATATACTGGTTGGTTCCCCAATAATAAAAATTGGCAATCCACATTCCTCCAATCAAAACACTCCAGCCAGGTAATTTATCCCAAGCATCTGACATCACCCCATCATCATTTTTATACATCAACTCTCCTTTAAACAAGACCATATTAAATCGATCATTCACATCAGTATATAACTTGGACAATCCATCGACAAATCCACCTCCTCCACTATAAGCATCTAATGCGAAATAAGTGGTGAATAAACCACCGGCAACGAGAAAGAAAACTTGAATGAGATCCGTCCAAACAACCGTTCGTAATCCTCCAAAAATTGAAAAAGTCGCTGAATATATGGCTAATCCTATCACTCCCCAAATGAGGCTTATCCCAAGGGTTTTTTCCATGGTCAATGCTCCGAGATAAAGGACAGATGTGATATTTACAAAGACAAAAATCATTAACCAAAAGATGGCTAATCCAGTCCGTACGTTTCCATCATAACGTTGTTCGACAAACTGCGGCATGGTGTAAATACCTTTTTTCAAATAGATGGGAAGCATGAACCATGCTACTAAGATCAAGGTTAATGCAGCCATGAATTCATAAGTAGCGATTCCCAGTCCGAGACGAAAGGCATCTCCAGACATTCCTATAAATTGTTCCGCTGAAATATTAGAAGCGATGAGCGAACCACCAATAATCCACCAAGGAAGGGATTTTCCTGCCATAAAGTAAGATTCGGCAGTTTCCTTTTCTCCTCTTTTTTTGCGAGAGATATACAGGGCAAAGCTTATAATTCCTATCAGATAAATGATAAAAAATATCCAGTCAGTCGTTTGAAATTTCATTGTTTTGTTTTGATTTTGTAGTCTTCTTGTAAAATTTGTTTAAAAGTTATGATTTCATGAAGGATTATTTTTGTCTTCATTTTTCTTTTCATTGGCTAACTGCTCCCGCTTACTTCGAACATATTCACTTGGTACAATTCCGTAAAGCTTTTTAAAGCATTTAGAAAAATAAGAAGCCGTATTAAAACCGGTCATAAACATAATCTCTTTGATCGTATAATCACTTTTTTCTAATAATTGAACCGCTCTTTTTAGCCGTACCGTTCGGATAAATTCACTCGTAGAATATCCAGTTAATGCTTTTATCTTAAGATATAGTTTACTTCTACTGATAAACATTTCTTTTACTAGTGCTTCTACATTAAATTCTGCATCGGACATGTGATCTTCTATCAAATTCATAGCACGTTGTAAAAATTCTTCATCAACGGTAGTGACCGTTATTTCTTTTGGCTGCAATATAGCTTCTTTTCGAAATCTATTTTTTAATTTCTCTCTCTGATTATAAATATTAAGGATTTGCAACTTCAAGATGTCCAATTGAAAAGGTTTTCGAACAAAAGCATCTGCTCCTGTTTCCAAGCCTTTCAATTCATTGTCAGATGTCGTTTTTGCCGTTAGCAAAACGATTGGAATATGACTAGTATCCACATGAGCTTTAAGGACTTTACACATTTCTATCCCATCCATTTTGGGCATCATGATATCACTAATGATGATATCAGGCAAGGAAGATTTCGCTACTTCCAATCCTTTTTCACCATTCTCAGCTTCAATGATTCTAAAGTCATTTTCAAAACCACTTTTAATAAATTTTCGAATGTCCCGATTGTCATCTACAAATAATAAGATAGGTAATTGTTCAGAGGTTCCTTGTATTTCGGGAACCGCTTCAATCTCAGGTAATTTTTCTGGTTTTTCTGGAGAAAAGTATTCAAGTGGGTCATTTTTAAATTCATGAGATTCAATTTGACCAGATAATATTTCGCCTTTAGCGAATACAGATTTGGTCATCGGGAATTTAACAATAAATACAGATCCTTCTCCGAGTTTGCTTTTAGCATCGATCTCACCGTAATGACGTTTCACTAAACTTTGTGTAAATGATAGTCCGATACCAGCTCCATCACTTGTAAACTTGTCCCCACCTTCTTTATAAAATCTTTCAAAAATTCTGTTGGCTATTTTTGGAGAAAATCCTTTTCCAGAATCAATGATTTCCATTTGTAGATAATGATATAATTTATTGTTTTTGGACCAAGATCCTTTTTCTTTTTCTACTTCAGAAAGCCTAATGGTTATTTGCCCTCCTTGTGGCGTAAATTTAAATGCATTGGATAATAAGTTGTATAAAATCTTTTCGACGACATCTGGATCAAACCAAAGAAAAATATCCTGTTCCTCACTAATCACTTTAAATTCTACATTTTGCTTACTAGCGATGAATTGAAAGGGTTGCGTGGCCTCTTTTACAAATTTCACATAATCTCCTAATCTTGCTTCGAGATTCAATTTCCCTTGATCCAATTTTCTAAAATCAAGCAACTGATCCACTAGTCGGAGTAAGTACTTTGAGTTTTTATACATCAAATGGTACTGCTCACTGATTTTTTCAGAAGAAAGATTCGCACCTTGCTTTATTAGATTTTCTAAGGGAGCAACAATCAACGTCAAAGGCGTACGGAGTTCGTGAGAAATATTAGTGAAAAATCTCAATTTCAAATTGTGTACCTCTTCTCTTTTTTCTCGATCTAATTGAGCCATACGAAGGTCTTGCTTTTCTTGGATTCCAATCAAATCATATTTTCTCGACATCCAGAGTGACAAGAAAAACAATCCTAGATAAAAAAGATAAGCATACCAAGTTCGCCAAATTGGAGGATGAATAATAATTTTTAATGAAGCCACTTTATCATTCCAAATTCCATCTGTATTCGAGGCTTTTACATTCAGTGTATATTTGCCATTTGGCAAATGAGTATAGTTAGCGAAACGATTCAAAAAAGAAGTGGAATTCCAATTGGCATCAAATCCTTCTAATTTATAAGAGTATCGAATTTGTTGAGGAGCAGTATAATCCAAGGCTGCAAATTCAATCGAAAAATTATTTTCTTTATACTCCAATTCTATTTCGTCCATAAACGAAAGTGATTTGTCCAGGATCACTCGCCCATCATATTTTTTTTGAGGCTCAATCGTCTTATTAAGAATTTGTAGTTCCGTAAATAGCACTTCTGGTTCACTGACATTATTTTCTATTTTTTCTGGATAGAAAATATTGAATCCGTTGGGACCTCCAAAAATCATTTCTCCATTTTTCCGATAAAAGGCCGCTTCTTCCGAAAACTCATTGGCTTGCAAACCATCTCTGAGATTAAAATTTAATATCGTTCCATCTTTTGGGTTCAACTTCGTTAATCCTTTGTTAGAGGAGAGCCATAGTTTTCCATCCATATCCTCTAACATACTTTTTATGGTATTATTAGAAAGGCCATTCTCTTCCATGAAATGTTCGAAATAAGATGGTTTCCCGTTAGAAGCTCGAACGAGTTTATTCAAACCACCACCAAACGTTCCTGCCCATATTTCACCAGATGCAGATTCCAAAATATCCAAAATATAATTATGGCTTAAACTATTTTCGTCCCCTGGAATGTTCTTAAAAACCTCAAACTCTATTTTATCATTATTAATTTGATCTGCAGAAATTTTATTCAATCCGTTTCCGGTACCGACCCAGATATTTCCTCTACTATCCTGAAAAACTTTTCTTATGATATTATTAGATAAACTCAAGGAATCCTCTGAATCACTCGTAAATTTTATTTGTTTTATAACTTCTCCATCGTCAGATAATTTCCATCTGATTAAACCGCCATTATATGTTCCAAGCCAAACATTATCATCACGATCTTGTAAGATGGAAAATATGGAGTTGGTACTTTTAGAAAAAGGACGAGGGGACATCACCTTATCCTTTGTAATTTCTATGGTGGTTAAAGAAGGCGCGTCTTCTGAACCAACATACAACCATTTCCTATCCCCTTTTGATATTTCAGCAAGTGCAAAAGGTCGTGTTGGTCGACTATCGAACTTACTGAATGTTTGAGCAGAAACACCATCTTTATTCGTATCTGTCCAAAACAATCCATCCCCTTCTGTACCGACCCAAAGTCTACCAAAACTATCTTCCAGCACTGCTCGAACTTTTTCGTTGCTACCAGTATTTGAAGAAAGTTTACCGATGTGATTGAATGCCTTTCTATTTGGATTGAATTTATTCAAACCTGCACCATTAACACCAACCCAAATAATCCCAGTTTTGTCTTGATATAATGAATTGACTAGGTTCTTACTTAAACTTCTTTGGTTGATCGGATCATGTGTGAATTGATGTTTAAACTCAGGAATTCCTCCCGATTCTGATTGCTCATAACAATTTAAACCCGAATCAGATCCTACCCATATTTTATTCTGACCATCAATAATTAAAACCAATGGTTTAAGAATAGAATCAATGGATGTAAAAGACATGACGTTGTCCTCATTTTGATATAAGATTTCTGACATCTTCAGTACGACCAAACGATTATGATGATCGAAGGCAAAATCATTAATCAATTCATAGCTGTTTTTTGAGTTCATTTTTCTTCTTTCAAAAGAAAAATGCTCAATTTCATCAGTGCCATAACTCATAAAAAGTCCTTCTACACAAGCAATCCAAATATTTCCCTTCTTATCTTCTCTAATTCTTTTGATACCTTGTCGTTGAACATTTTTACTAATCTTAAAGCGATGAAAAACAAGCTCTTCAGCCAATGGGTCAATAACGTTTAAAGCATCATGCGTACCTATCCAAATTCGTCCTTTGCTATCGGCAAACATGGTAGTAATATAATTATTGGAAAGACTTTTATCATCATTCGG
This sequence comes from uncultured Saprospiraceae bacterium, assembly GCA_964441245.1. GTDB lineage: Bacteria > Bacteroidota > Bacteroidia > Chitinophagales > Saprospiraceae > JALZUU01. The sequence continues at coordinate 6,741 of CAYTVR010000243.1, forward strand.
ATCATATGAATAATTGGTAAATCTTTCTGTATCAGGGCTAAACTTACATACACCAGAACCTGTAGTACCTAACCAAATATTTCCTTTTAGGTCTTCGCTTATCGCAAAAATCAAATTACTACTAATCGCCCCCTCTTGTTTAAAATTAGGTTTGTAAATAGTAAACTTGAATCCATCATACTTACTCAATCCATCATTGGTACCAAACCACATAAACCCGCGGCTATCTTGAAAAATACAATTGACTACATTTTCGGAAAGACCATCATCAGAAGTAATATGCTCAAAAAGAGGTTGTGCGTAAGCACTTCCAAACATTGCACTTACACAAAACAACAATAAAAGAATTCTATTTTTTACTTTTTGATAATTCATTATTAAGTTTCATTAAGAGCTTCATTGAACATTTAACGAGCTCACCCATTCATCTTTCCTAAGCTTAGACCGTGTATTTATTTAAGTTCCTAATTGAAATATCTTCTCTAAAGGCAACCACTTTTCTCCTTCTTTTGCCCAAGGAAGCAGTTGTTGAAAACCCATCATCAATTCCTCCCATTCTTGGACTTTAGGATTGGACGAATCCATTTTAGCTTTACGAACAGGATCAAAGGTTTCATCCACTTCCATAATCATAAACAACCTGTTTCCAGTTAGATAAATTTCCATATTTACAATTCCAGCATCTTTGATACTCTTGGTAATTTCGGGCCAAGCATTGCCAGCTGCATGATACTTCTTATAGGCTGCGATCAATTGAGGGTCATCCTTTAGATCACACGCCAAACACATTTTTTGAGTAGACATATTTTTATTTTAACACCAATAAAAGTTTAATCTATAAGTTATGCCGCTATTACAATATCTAATATGAGCATGATTGAATTTTGAATAGCCCTAAATCACGATATTTCTTGCTAGAATGCTATACAAAATCCAATCATTTAGTCATCAAAAGAAACTGAAAGTCAGGACAAACAACTAAAATGGCTAAAGTCAAACTTAAGTTCTACTTGATTTTTGAGAACTATATCCGTACCAAGTAACCACCGCAAGGCAAATCATGGGTAACACAAATGAAAATTTCACTTCTGGAATGAAACCTAAAATCATTTCATCTGCAAATCCAGGTCCACCCCAATCCAAAATAGATCCTTGTAAAACCGGCATCAAAGCTCCTCCAACAATCGCCATGACTAATCCAGCTGAACCAATTTTGGCCTCATCTCCCATACCATCTAAAGCAATTCCATAAATCGTTGGGAACATAATAGACATAAAAATAGAAATTGCTACCAATGAAAACAAGCCCATCATGCCCGGCAATAAAATAGCGCCTATACAACAAGCAACTCCTCCCAGACCAAAAAGAACAAGCATACGAGCGGGTTCAATATTTTTCATCATAATCGTCCCGAGCCAACGTCCACCTAGAAAGGAGCACATCGCCACTATATTATAATAACTAGCGGTCAATTTTTCTCCTTCAGGATAAGCTTCATTCAAGTTATCTACATATTGAAAAATATAAGTCCAACACATAATCTGCGCTCCGACATAAAAAGCTTGTGCGATGACACCTTTAACATATGTTTTATTAGCAAATAACTTACTAAATGATTCTCCTAGTGACATTTTAGCATCATCAGACGTTTTTGGGATTTTCGTAAAAAATATAAGTGCCATAATGACCAAAACTACTATTCCTAGACCAATATAAGGCAAACTAATTATCCCCAAATCATTGGTTCGAATGATGGCTTGTTCTGCTGCGGGCAAAGCATCATAAACTTCAACAGAATAATCATCTGATCGAAGAGAACTTAACACAAAAAACTGCGCAACTCCCATTCCCATTAAGGAGCCAATTGGATTGAATGCTTGCGCCAAGTTTAATCGACGGGTAGCGGTTTCAGGATCACCTAAAGAAAGGACCAAGGGATTCGAGGTCGTTTCCAAAAAAGCTAATCCAGAGGTAATCACATAAAGTGAAATCAAAAAATAAGTATATTCTTCATTTGCAGCAGCTGGATAAAATAAAAAGGCACCTATTGCATATAAAGTCAAGCCTAAAAGAATACCCGCTTTGTAACTGTATTTTCTAATAAAAAGTGCCGCAGGAAGGGCCATCATAAAATAGCCAAAATAGAAAGCAAATTGCACCAATGAAGCTTGGACATTCGTCAATTCTGGCATGACCTTTTTGAAGGCAGAAACCATTGGATTGGTCAAGTCATTTGCAATACCCCACAGCGCAAAAAGTGAAGTGATCAAAATAAAAGGGACTAATACTTCCTTCGCTACTACTGGAATTTTTGGTTTGGTCATAATGGTTGGTTGTTAGTTTGTTTATAAAGTAGCATCAGCGTTTTTAGATAAATTTTCAATGAATTATTATATCCAAATGTTAGGAATACTACTTATTATTTCGTTTTGTAAATTCAAATTTTGAACATGCTCTTATCTTTGGGCTTATAACAAATTTTATACTGTAAATATAGCTTTGTTTTTTCTATTTTCTTCTCTTAGATGGTATCAGACATTTTCAGAGAGTAAAGATCGGTCTAAATGCACATAGCCTCCATCTACATATACAAATTGTCCGGTGGTATGAGAAGACTTATCGGAGATGATAAAAGCTGCGGTATTGGCAATTTCATCAGGAGTCGTCATCCTATTTTCAAAAGGAATTTTGTCGACAATACTCTTTAGTTTGGCTTCACCATTCTCCAATGATTTGATCCAATTATCATAAGCAGGCGTCCAACTTTCTGCAATGATGATCGCATTCACTCTTATTTTGTCTTGAATCAAGTCAACAGCCCATTCTCTGGTCAACGCCAATACACCGCCTTTTGAAGCAGCATACCCAGAAGTACCTCCTTGCCCAGTCAAGGCAACCTTAGAACCAATATTTAGAATATTTCCTTGGGAAGCTTTTAGCTGAGGTAAGGCATATTTTACGATTAGCCAATAACTGATCATATTCAACTGAAGCGATCGCACAAATTCTTCGTAAGAAGCATCTAATCCAACTCCATCATTGACCCCAACATTATTTATAACAACATCTACACGGTTATATTTTTCTATAATTTCTTCTACCGCTTTTTTGATTTGATCGGGCTGTGTGACATCTGTTTTTACAAAATGAGCATCGATTCCCTTCGCTCTTAATGCTTCAGCATAACCAAATCCTCTATCATTTCGATCAATGATGGCAGGAATGGCACCTTCTTCGGCCAATACGTTTAACATTGTTTCACCAATGCTCCCTTTCATTCCTGCAGCTCCACTGATGATGACCACTTTTCCTTTTAAGTTTAAATTCATAGTATTGTTTTGTCTTTAATTATTTAGAAGTTGTTTTAAAACTTCACAGAATGAGGTTTAAATTTTATAAAATCTGCAAGCATTTCCACTCCAAACATCTGCCTGCTCTTCTTCAGAATATTTTTGTAAATATTGAGCTACAATTCCCTTTACATTAGTATAACTTCCAGCCAATAAGCAAACTGGAAAATCAGATCCAAACATTATCCTTTTAGGACCAAAAGCATTGAAAACAATGTCCATATAAGGTACAAAGTCTTGATAAGTCCATTTTTCCCAGTCTGCTTCTGTTACCATTCCCGAGACTTTACAATAGACATTTTCCTTTTCGGCAATAGCCGTAATATACTTTTCCCAAAAACTGATTTGCGCTTTCTTGATCACTGGTTTTGCCATATGATCGATCACAAATGACTGCTCTGGAAATTTTTCAACTAATTGCAAAGCTGCTTCTAATTGAGTTGGAAAGATTAAAATATCGTAAGTAAAACCAAATTCTTCTAGCGCAGCAATTCCTCTCTGGAAAGCCTCACCTAACATAAAATTCGGATCTGGCTCATCCTGCACAACATGTCGAAATCCTTTGAGTTTTGGAAAAGTTGAAAAGTATTCCAAACGCTCTTTAATGGTAGATGAACGCAAATCCACCCAACCTACGACCCCTTTGATACAATCATTCTGCTCAGCCAAAGCCAATAAAAACTCCGTTTCCTCTTCTGATTGGTCTGCTTGAACAGCAATTGATCCTGCTATTTCATTTTTGTCAAAAACAGTTTTCAGGTTTTCTCCTAAATAATCTTTCTTTAGAATAGACATTTCGTCAGTTATCCAACTGTGTTTTTCTATGTCATACTTCCAACAATGTTGGTGGGCATCAATTACCTTCATTTCAAGTCTATTATTTTTGGGTCTAAACACTTTATAATTGCTTAAACTAGAGATCTATCGATTCAAAATCTGCAAAGGCAAAATTGAGGTTTTCCCCGTTTTTTTGTAAAACAAATGGAGTGATTTGATGTACATATGATTTTTCAGCGCTAAAAAACCAAAGAAAAGCAAAATAGTTTCAGGTTATTTAAAATATTTGTTGGATTCTTAAATATTAAACCTTTTTATAAAACAAATAAACTAATGAAATATATCGTTTGCGAAAAGCCTGGCGAATTTTTACTTCAGGAAAAGGAGGCTCCAGTTAAAAAAGAAGGTGAAGCTTTGCTCAAAATCAATCAAGTAGGCATCTGTGGAACGGACCTTCATGCTTATGCTGGAAATCAAGCCTTTTTTAGCTACCCTCGCATTTTAGGTCATGAATTAGCCGCTGAAATATTAGAGATTGACGATAATGACCAGGGCTT
>CAYTVR010000244.1:0-11356 GCA_964441245.1 uncultured Saprospiraceae bacterium
AAATACCAGGATCAAGAAATGATCAATAAAACTAAAAATCACCTAGATTGGATCATGGAAAATCCCAGTCAACAACCCATCACTTTAGACAATTATAAACATTTAGAACGTTGGACTTGGTGCGATGCACTCTTCATGGCTCCTCCAGTATGGGCCAAATTAGCCTCCATCACTGGTGAACAAAAATATACCGATTGGATGTTGAAGGAATATGAAGCAACTCGCCAACATTTGTACGATGAAGAGGAACATCTTTTTTTCCGAGACAATAGTTATATCTCCAAACGTGATCATGGGCGCAAGGTCTTTTGGTCAAGAGGAAATGGTTGGGTCTTTGGTGGATTGACTTTATTGATGGATGAATACAAACCGGGTTCCAAACCTTATGAATATTTCAAAATCATCTATTTACAAATGGCAAAAAAACTCATAAAAATTCAAACTCCAGAAGGACACTGGTCTATGAGTTTATTGAGTCAAGACGTCTATCCCACACCAGAAACCAGCGGGACTTCTTTTTTTACGTTTGGATTAGCATGGGGCGTAAATAATGGTTTACTAGACAAAGCCACTTACGAGCCACATATCAACCGTGCTTGGAAAACTTTAGTCAACCATATTTCCCCAAAAGGTAAATTAGGTTATGTCCAACCTATCGGAGCGGGACCTGATAAATCAGAAAAAGACGAAACGGAGGTATATGGTACGGGAGCATTTCTAGCCGCTGGTTCAGAAGTTTATAAACTATATGGCGGTCAAAACATTTTTCAAATTAAACAACCGGACTATCAAAAAAGTCCAAAATCTGGAATGACTCGAAAGCACTGGAAAGAGGCTGGCATGTATTTATTAGAAGGTGCATTTAGTCATGTCAAATCCATAGATGATCCGTTAAAATTTCCAAAAATTGGAGAAGTGGCCTACCCACGAGGTGATTGGCAAATACCGGTAGAGAAACTAGAGGGCCTTTGTCGAACGCTTTTTATTGCTGCTCCATTGCTCAAAGAAAATCCACAACTAGAAATTAATGGTATAAAAGTACTTGATTATTATCGAAAGAATATCCTCAACCTTTTAGACGAAGAGCATCCTTCTTTTATAAAAGATAAAGAAAAAGATTGGCCTGGCCAGACATTAGTTGAGTTTGGTGCATTGGCTATTTCTTTCTTTGCTATTCCTGAATTAATTTGGGATCCATTACCACAAAAACAAAAAGATATTTTAGCAAAAAAAATGATCAGTTATGGAGATGGTGCAACCGTCCCTTCCAACTGGAAGTTCTTCAATATTTTCGTACTCTCCTTTTTTAAAGATCAAGGTTATAAAGTGAACGAACCACTTTTAGAAGAATACTTGCAAAAGTCATTGGCCCATTACCGTGGAGATGGTTGGTATAATGATAACCCTGCTTACGATTATTATGCTCATTGGGCATTTCAAATGTATGCCATCTATTGGTCTAAAGTTTTTGGAGATCAATATTATCCAGAAATCACTAAAAAATTTAAGGAAAATTTTCAACCGGTCCAAAATAATTATCCTTACATGTTTAGTAAAAATGGAGAGATGATCATGTGGGGAAGAAGCATCAGTTATCGCTATGCCTCCGTCAGTTCATTTCCCTTTCATGGTTTTTATCCCAATGAATTTAAAAACGCCAACTGGGGGTGGATGCGTCGAATTTCTTCTGGAGTCTTACAACAATTTCTTCACCATCCAGAGTTCATGCAAGATCGTGTTCCAACACTTGGATTTTATGGAAATTTTGATCCCGCAGTTCAATATTATAGTTGTCGAGGAAGTGTTTTTTGGGGTGGAAAATTTTTCTTAGCCTTACTGATTCCGGAAGATAGTCCTTTTTGGACCGCTACAGAAAATGATGGTGCTTGGGAAAATGAACTTCCTAAAGAAAGTGTCAAAAATCACTTCTATAAAGAATCAGAAATTATGGTCACCAACTATCCCAACATTGGTGCTTCAGAATTAAGAGCTTGGTGCAATGTTCCTGTAAAAGGCGTAAAAGAACCGTTTAGAGGCAGTGAAAATTACAACAAACTTTCTTACAATAGTGCTTTCCCATGGCAAGCCGATTCAAAAGATGGAGTCATATCCATGAATTATACTTGGGACGCCAAAAACGATTCAATTGGTTTTGAACCTGGACGATTGTACACTTTTAAAAAATTCGAAAATGGTATTTACTATCGGGATTTAAAATCAGAATGGATAGATGATGTTCATTTTCAACTAGCCGATATTCCTTTGGCTAATGGCATCTTAAGAGTTGATTACTTAAATACTTCAGAAGCACTTTCGTTACAATTGGGACATTATGCGCTTCCACATATTCAAGATAAAATAGACCAAAAACAAATCACCATTGCTGGTAAAAAAATTCATATCATTGACAATGGCGAATATCAATTGGCGATGATACCAATCCATGGTTGGGAAAATATTTCGACGCATACCAAAGAGGGATTACATCCTATGACGAAAAAAAGTTCGGTGATTAATTTATCTTCCAATTTTGATCCTGCTAAAGCCTCTCCTATTTTTGTTACTGCCATGCTTTGGAAAAAATCTGGGGAAAGATTCACGACAGAAGATTTAGATTTCTCTGATAAAATAAGCATTGACCATAAGTCGAAAGAGGTGACTTATCGAGTGGATAAAAATGAAGTAAAAGTTATTAAAAAAAGGAATCCTTAAGTTTTGATTTATTGAACAAATGGAACGCTGATCTTGCAGATTACGCTGATCGCGCAGATTTCCCAACTTACGTTTAATACGTCTTAAGGAAAATCTGCGCGATCTGCGTAATCCGTTCAATCTGTGTTCGATTTATGAATTTGTTTTGCATAATATTGAACATTTCAAAATCATTTTTTTTGATATTGCCAAAAAGCCAAAACCGCTAACAAACACAAACATCCGCCAATCAATCCAGATAATCGAATACCTAAATCATCTCCAGGGTCTTTTCCGTAAAGGGTCAAAATCGCAAAAATCATGATCCCGAAAGTCTGTCCAAATTTGTTCATCAGATTACGAACAGCAAAGAACATCGCTTCTTTTTGTGTCCCTGTTGCTTTGGTATCTTCTGTCGCTATTTCTGCGATAATCGCAAAAGGTAAAATACCCAAAAAAGCCAATGGCAAGGCCGCTAAAACAGCGAAACCAAATATTTGAGTTCGAGGCCCTATCGGATATTTCCCTAGGAAAAAAAGCCCCATCAATAAAACACCTAAATAGAAAAATGCAAATAAAATCAATCGACGTTCACCATATTTTTCGACCAATCGAACCATAAAAGGATAATACAACAAAGAGACAAAAACCATTGTTCCCATCACATAACCACCCAATGATTCTTCCAATTGTAAGAGTACTCGCAAATAATACAACAATCCACTTACGATCATTGTAAGCGCAATAAAATAAAAAGTTTCTGCTACAATGAATACGATAAAGTTCTTATTTGTCAAGGTTTGCCGAAGGGCATTGCTTAAAGAAATTCTAAGCGGTTGACTCACACAATGCTTCGATTCATCAATGGCGAATATTGGTGCCAACATAAATAACATAGCAAGAAAAGACAAAGAAGCTATCGCATATTGTATCGCCTCATTTCTGGATAATTCTTCCCACCAAGATTGATAAAAATCTGCTAACAAAGGTGTTTGAGAAGAAAAGATAATTCCAAAAACATAGGCAGCGGACAACCAAGTAGACAAACGAACTTGCTCTTTTTTAGTCGTAGCTAATTCTGGAAGCAAAGCATTATAAGGAACCACATAAATCGTCAAGGTAAAATAAAAGCCCAGTTGAACAAAAGCCAATCGCCACAAATTATTTGTAGACTTCGCTAGTTCAAATGGAATAAAAATCAGCACACAAAAAATTACACTAGGCAATACCGCCCATGCCATAAATGGAATCCGACGACCATGTTTGTGTCGAGAAGTATCGCTAAAAAAAGCAATCAAAGGATCAGTAATCGCATCAAATAAACGACCACTTGCTACAATTAAAGAAAGGATACTAAAAATACCAAAAAAGGTAATTTGAGGAATCAATTCCACCAGATCTGAATTTTCTGGAGGAACATAGACATAGATCAACATTACCGAAATAATATTCATCAAGATAGAAATGCCTAGCATTCCACTCGAATAAGCGATCTGTCTTTGCGTACTTAGTTGCTCTTTCATTTGCTCGTAAAGGCCTTCATCTCTATATCATTATATACTTTAATCAATTGTCATCCTGAGTGACCAAAGGAAGTCGAAGGAAGACAATCATTGCGCTCAATCTAATTTCGACTGTAGTGGAGAAATCCATCTCATCTTAGATTAAGTGTCGCGTATAAGTAGGTTGCCCTAATAATTTAATTAATAACTGTGGTGTCTTTTGGTACTACTCTGCGTTATTTTTTCATTCAATAGCCCTGCTATTCAATGAAAAAATGCCTTGATTAGCACAAAAATACATTCACAGATTATTGTAAAAACCATTAGGGCAACCTACTTAAAAGTGAAAGATAGATTTAAATTATCAATTCTTATACTTTTGATAATGGTAATACTTTGGAATTTGATCAATTCGAATATGCAACCAATATACGCCCATACCATGTGTACTTAACCACTTAGCATTTTGCCCTAATTCTCCAAGTAATGCAAGCCCAACTTCTTTCCAAAATGCATCCAATTGTATTTGGGGTGCATTTCGGACAAAGCGACCTAAATGTGCATAATCCAAATCACCTTCAGGAACAGGTACGACCATCAAAGCATTCCTACCTAAATTAGGAAAGGTGGCCACCCTTTTATCATCACGATAATAATCTTTGAAAGCTGTTGGATTGGGGTTCACTCTTGCCAAACCGGTACTCTTGACCAATACAAACTCATAAACTTGATCTAAACTATCCTTCACCAGAGGTGGGTGTTCCCAAAAGAAACTTTCGAATTCAGCCTCTTTTAATAATTCATTATAAAACATTCGAAATTCCGAATGACCAATCCAATAATCAATGACTTGCTGAAAAGTCAACGCTTGATTTTTTTCAAAAATTTGAAACTGAATGTTTTTTTGCTCTTGAATAATTTTCTTGTGTGCTATCCACTGATTCATTTTACAATATATATTTTATTTTATACTTATCCAGTTAAGATCCTTCTAGCTAAAACAAACCTTTTGCATTCAACAACAAATGAGCTTTCTTCGTTCAATAAGACTCAAAATTAGTACGCTAATTTGATTTTCACTAACTTCGATACCATTATTCAACAATGCCTTAAATTCATGTTCAATTACAAATTCCTTATTTTCATTCTAGTTCTCTTTTTGTTTAGCTGCCAATCCGATCCCATAGATAGCTATGCAAAATGGGAAACGATTACTATAGATTTTGAAGGCCCCGAAAGTAATGAAAGCGCAGCTATCAATCCATTTACAGATTATCGATTGGAAGTGACTTTTATTCATTCTAAAAAGAAAAGTATGGTCCCTGGATATTTTGCAGCGGATGGAAATGCTGCAGAAAGTAGTGCCACAGAAGGAAAGATATGGAGAGTGCATTTTGTACCGGATGAAACAGGTGAGTGGACCTATGAAGTTTCTTTTAGAACTGGAAAAAATATCGCAGCACAAGAAGATCCTACTATTGGAAAAGCAGTGGCCTTTGACGGTCAAAAAGGTAGTTTTATAGTAGGAGCTGTGGATACGACAAAAGCCTGGTTTGCTAAAGGTCGCTTGGCCTATGTCGATCAACGATACCTTCAATATCAAGAAACAAAAGAATACTTTTTAAAAGGAGGTCCTAACAGTCCTGAAAATTTTTTAGCTTATAAAGATATTGATGGCACCTACCCTTCTGATACTACTAAAAATTTCATTAAATCCTATACCGCACATATCAAAGATTGGAAAACCGGAGATCCTGTTTGGCAAAATGAAAAAGGAAAAGGAATCATTGGCTCGCTGAATTATCTCGCTGATAAGGGTATGAATGTTATTTATTTTTTGACCATGAATATTGAAGGTGATGGTCGTGATGTTTGGCCATATTTATCTCATCAAGAGTTTGATCGATTTGATTGTAGTAAATTAGATCAGTGGAATATCATTTTTAATCATGCTCAACAATTGGGCATCATGTTGCATTTTGTGACGCAGGAAACGGAAAACGAGTTATTGCTCGACAATGGAAACACACTACATTATCGCAAATTATATTATCGAGAACTCATCGCAAGATATGCTCACCATTTGATGATCACTTGGAATCTAGGAGAAGAAAATGGTCCTGCAAATTTTACGCCTCAAGCACAAAACGATCGGCAACGAAAATCTATGGCTGCGTATATCAAACAACTTGATCCTTACGATAATTATTTGGTCATTCATACCCATTCTTGGCCAGAAGCACGTGATCCCATTATCGATTCTCTTTATGGTTTTCAATACATTGATGGACTTTCATTACAAATTGACAAGCGTACTTCTGTTCATCACATCACCAAACAATACATCGATCAATCTAAAAAAGCAGGCCGTATTTGGGTTTCCGCAATGGATGAAATTGGTAAATATTATATGGGAGCTATGCCTGATAAAATCAACCCTCATCATGATACCCTTCGTCAAGAGGTTTTGTGGGGGCATTTAATGGCTGGAGGTCCAGGTGTTGAATGGTATTTTGGATATAATTTTCCTCCTGCTGATTTGGATTGCGAAGATTGGCGCTCTCGAAACAACCTCTGGGAACAAACAGATATTGCCCTTCAGTTTTTTAAAAAGCATCTTTCCTTTTGGAAAATGGACAGCCGCGATGACTTGATTGATTCATCGCAAGGATATTGTTTGGCAACTCCCGGAAAGCAATATGCGATCTACCTCAAAGAGGCCAACAAAGCGATAAATTTGAATCTTGATCAAGTAAATGGCGACTATACGGTCAGTTGGTACAATCCTCGTAAAGGTGGTCCTTTGCAAAAAGGATCCATCACGGAAATACGGGGATTGGGGCCACAAGACCTCGGATTACCTCCAAACGATCCTGATCAAGATTGGGTAATATTGATCAATTCTGTTTATTGATTTTAAATGGCCCACCAAATTTATTGGAAGTGTAAATTTCTCGGAGCTATTTTAAAGCAGAGAGAATTATTCCGAAGGAAGGCCACGATATCAGGACGGGTGGCTAGAAGATTTATTGTTTGAGTGGAACGAGTTTAAATATTCTAGGGTTTTGGCTACTTTTTGCCAATGAAAAAGTAACATATTAGATGATTCATTCTAAAAAAGATACTCAATATATTTAATCTTAAAGAAATATTCTAGCACCTAATAATTTACAGTACCAATTTATTGGGGAAAGTAAAACTGAGATTTCACATTTAAACTTGGTGAGCCATCATTCACTCTTTAAATTCTTTAATAGATTTATGGACACCAATAAATAACAGTGAAATCGGAAAGAATAATACGATGAGTACTTTTTTAGTTAATTGGGACATAGTTTTTTATTTTGTTATTAAAATAAAATGGGGTTCACTATGAGTGTACTGCCTGCGTGTATGTTTATAATAACAACAGCAATTCTTCTTTGTTTATTTTAACTAAGCTTGACTCTTTCTGATTCAAAAGCTAAGATCATATTTAAAATATCTAAGAAAATGCTGCATGGTATCACAATTTAGCTAAATCCTACTTTTTTGTCGCACCTTTTCAAGTTTTTTCTTTCTCTTGCATCTTTTTCCAGTCTATTTTTCTTGAAATTCCCTTATTTATCAACTTCATTTCCAATCAAAAAAAGTATTTCTCTCATTTTTCATTAAATCTCCAATTACCGAACATATATATATTTCTTATTTTCTATACAAATGGTATGTTTTTTGACTCTAAACTTTAAGAGATTCTTTTCCCTTCCTTATTTCTACTTTTTACCAACTACAGGAGTGTTATTAGCTATATAAAACATCTATTCATGTAAGTTAAAGATTGTAAAAGTAGGTTTCGAAGTGAAGATGAACTCTAAAAAAGTCCTAAAAATCCATTCACTATTAAATGAAAATAATTGTCAAAATATTTTCTGACTGCTTGCTAAAAGTTGAAAAGCTTCTTTTCTTGGAGTTATCTATTATTCACAGACAAAAAATCAAACAAAAATTTCTTCTTTCTTTATCAAAAGGGAATTTCCTCATTTCCGTTTTTTTTATACTGAACCTTTTTTATACTTATCCTGATATACTGATCAAGGAAACCTCCATTAACAATGAAGAGCATATTTCTGATGTTGCCGATGTATCTAATTTTTCTAAAAACGTAGAAAGCAATAAGGACAACACCTTAGCAAGCATACTTACTCAACCTGTCTGCCTATTGGATAATATCGGAATGTCAAGAATGTATGGAGATGCAGATGTCTCATACGATGTTGGAGATATTACCTCTGACAATGTTAAAGATGACGACTATATAAGCTTTATTAATTTTGGTGAGACTGTTGTTGATATATCAGGTTGGGAACTTTATGTGGATCAGAATGGAACAGGTAGCGCGGTGTTTACTTTTCCACCTTCGACTACACTTTCCCCTTGTGATGAAGTTACTATTATTGCAGATTGGAATGAAGGAGCTGCATTACCGATCAATTGGTTTGATGCAAACTATACCACTGGATCCTATGGCTTCTTTGAAGATATTTCGAATCGGGTTGCTTTTGCGATCTTAAGAAATCCAACTTCTGATGAGTATATCAGCATTCACCATGATGTTACAGCACCGACACTTGGGACTGGAACTATGGTTTGTGATTATAGCTTTTATTCTTTAATATCCACTGATTTTGAACCTTGTGAGATGATCTATTGGGATGCAGATGCGGATCAATATAGTTTATCTACTGTATGTTCTATGTTTAGTGGATATACAGCATGTATACCTGCTTGTCCGCTAGATCCAACTCCTCCTACACTAGCTGTAGGTGCTGGTGATTTTTCTCCACCCACACCAACTGGAGGTGAATATTTTGTCAAAACTACCGCCACCGGATCAGGTACAGGAGCAGATTGGGACAATGCCTTAGGAGCGACCGATTTAGAGGCCACTATTGAACTGGGAGGAACAGTCTATATTGCTGCGGGGACCTATACACCAACTACTCGTTTTAATTTAGATAATGATGTTACCGGCCATTTTGTTTATGGGGGGTTTCCTGTTGGTGCAACTGGAACAGATGTTTCGGGATACAGTCCAACTGTAAACGCGACTACTATATCGGGAGCAACATCTAGTAAACTTTTTGAATCACTTACTAGTTCTGATGCCGATGTCCTTACCATACAAGGACTCATATTAGAAGGAGGTAACAATTCTGGATCAGCTATACATGTTGATGGTCACTCTGGTACTCCGGTTGATTTAAAGCTAATTGATTTAATCATACAAAATCATACAGGAGCTAATGGTGCCGTTTATTTAAACTCTTTAACACATTCAACTTCCCAGATATTAATAAAAAATTGTACATTTTCTGGGAATAATAAAACTTCAGCCGGTGGATTATACATAAGTGATGTATATCCTGCTGTAAACAATAATTTCGTTGTTAATACTGGACAGTACTTAATTGAAGATTGTAGTTTTAATAATAATACTTCTAGCAATAATGGTGGGGCGATATACATGTCCGACGCTAATGCTTGGACCATAGAAAATACTTCCTTTTGTATTAACTCAGCAACTCGAGGAGCTGCTATTTATATTACATCATCCTTTCAAAATCAAATCAATAATTGCGGGTTTGAAAATAATAGTACTTCTGGTGATGGAGGAGCAATTTATACTACATCTTCTACGCTATTCATTAATGGTACAACTTTTACAAATAACTCAGCTGACGTAAGCGAACAAGGAGGAGCTATCTATGCAACCTCGTCAACTATAGAAATAGAACATTCTGATTTTTACAATAACGGAGCTGGAGCTGGAGGTGCCATTCATAGTGCTGATTATCATTTGAGTCTAAGAAGCAAAGCAGAGCATTGTGTTTTTTCGAATAATGAAGCCAGAAATCCCGCAGCCCCAACTACAACTAATGGAATCGGTGGTGCATTTTGTATCATTGGAAATTCGAATGGTTGGGATTTCATTAATTCAAAATTTGTAGATAATGCCACGCTTAATGCTAGTGCTTGGGGAGGAGCTATAGCAAATCACCAAGCTTCAAATACTATTGATAGTTGTCTCTTTTTTGGAAATAATATAAATGGGAATACTACCATTGATGGTGCTGATATTGAAAACAATGATACTTCAGGTGACTTTACTACGATTGCTAATTCTGGCTTTCAACTAAGCAACGCAGCTGCTTATACCAATCAATCTGGAGAAAGCACCGCAAATAATAATTTCACCACAGGAAACACTTTTTTAAATACCGATGATGGATCTATTCCTACTATGCCAAGCATTACTTGTGCAACTGGCTTGCCTTATCCATCAGCAGATACAATAAAAAATACTTGTCCTTTAACTTCTGTAAATTTAGATGCTTTACACACAGGAACTATACTACCCGGTATTTCTTTAGTTTGGAGTACAGATAATGACCCAAGTGATGGTTTAGCAAGTGTAGAGCCCTCTCCAACGAGTACCTCAGGTGTTTATTATGCTTATTACTATGCGGTAGTTTTTGATTGTTATAGCGATCCGAGTGTACCTGTAAATATAATTATCAATAGCTGTGCTGACCCCTGTGATGCGCTAGCCTCTGGTTCTCTAGATACAGATGGAGATAATATAAGTAACTCTTGTGATCTAGACGATGACAATGATGGTATTCCTGATCTGGAGGAGTGTAATGGTACCTTTGCTCTAGATGGCGTTCATACGGCAAGTACTTATACAAACACTCAATTATCTTCCACTGCTAGTGGTATTCAGTATGATATCAATTTGATTAATGGAATTACTTTCAATACGGCAATTGGGCCAAATTTAAGCAACTTCTCAGGTGGCCCTCCCCCTCCATTTAATGGTTCACAAAATCACCTGTATCTTGAAATTAATACGGATGATACCGTTGAAGATCATGGTACTTTTACGATTACCTTTCCTGGTCCCGTGATTAATCCAACCATTTATTTTGGAGGATTGAGTAATAGTACCGATACTTGGAGTTTGAGTTTGATTAACCAATCTCCTGGAGTTACATTGAACATGTTGTACACCGATGGGGAGTTTTTAATTTCAGGAGATACGATTCGGGCGGAGCCTGTAGTATCAACAAATGGCTCTGGCTTGGTAGAGTTTACAGGAATTGTAAATCAGCTTCAATTTAAAA
>CAYTVR010000245.1:0-7548 GCA_964441245.1 uncultured Saprospiraceae bacterium
TGATGAATAATATTTTTTAAAAATATACAGAAATGATGCGAACGGTAAAAAAATGGCCTTGAATGTAGTGCAAGGAACAGAAAGCAATAAAAATATTCCATAGACATCATTTTTCTTAAAAAGTGAAATAAAGACCATATCTTTGGGTAAGAAATTAAAGCTATGACTCCAAAAAAAAAATTACAGTCCTTTCTTTTTATTGTTATCAATCTCTTTTTCTTTTTCACCATTAAGGCTCAAAATACGATTGTTGGAACTATTGTTTCTATGGACAAAACACCAATCGAATATGCCAATGTTACGGTCACGGATACCCTGACCCATGAGTTAAAAGTAGGAGCTGTCTCTGATCAAAATGGCGCTTTTGAAATCATTTTTGAACCCGCCGAAAATTTACAATTGTCTATTCAGTTTATTGGATATAAAAATTGGTTACAACCAATAGCGAATTCAAAATTGATCAACCTTGGCGAAATTGTGTTAGTTGAAAACGTCAATAATTTAGGAGAAGTAGTGGTCACTGCGGACAAGGCAAGGATAGAAAGAAAAGAGGATAAATTGATTTTTAATATTGGAAATAGTCCGCTTAATACAGGCTATGATGGTATCGAAATTTTAAAACGATCGCCCTATATTTGGGTGGATGGAGAAGACAATATATTGATGCGAAACCAATCTGCACAAATTATGATTAATGGTCGTCCACTTAATCTTCGTGGGGCTGATTTGGCGAACTACCTTAGGAATATAAATGCTGAAAATATCAAAAGTGTGGAGATCGAAACAACATCTTCAGCCAATTCTGATGCCTCCAATCTAGGTGGAGTTGTGAATATTGTTTTGCACAAAAAGCCTATTGGTTTTAATACGACTTTAAGGAGTTATTATCAATTTAATGGCGATGGATTTTATCAACGGTCAGCAGGGCTGAATTTGAATTATGGTGCTAAGATTTGGAATGTATATGGTCGTTATAATTTTATGCAACGTTTTAACTCGGCGACTGTAAATTCAGATATTTTTTATTTTGAAAGTGAAAATTATTTAGAAACCAAACGCTTACATGAGTCTGATCGAAAACGTCATAATTATCAAACAGGTTTTGTCGTCGCTCCTTGGGCTCAACACGAATTTGGAGCAGAGTTTTTTGGGAATACAAGAAATTGGGATGTCGCAAATGATAGCGATTTAGCGTTGACAAATTTTCAAGATACCCTTGATTTTGGGATTACCAATACAACCAATGACGGCTTCACGAATGTCAATGCATTGATCTTGAATTATACCTGGCAATTCGATACTTTAAATAGTAGTTTGAAATTTATTGTTGACCGAACAGAGCAGAAAAACAAGGATTTGAATAAGGCTTATTCAATTTATAATGTCGGTAAATTTGATGACATTGAAGAAAGAAATGATTTTGATAATGAGACCAAAATATTTTCTACGCAAGTAGATTTGATAAAGAAATTCAACAATGGATTTAAAACGGAAATAGGAGCGAAGTACACCAATACAGATCGGAAAAATAATTTATTAGCGGAGTACTTTATTGATAATGTTTGGAACGAAAATGATCGAACGACGTCTTTAACTTATCAAGAAAAAATTACGGCCTTTTATTTCAATACGAGTAAGAAAATATTGGAGAATCATTTTTTAAAAATAGGATTGCGAGCGGAAAACACCGACCTTAGTCGCATCGATTTATTAGATCCGGATGAAATTTCTAAAAATTATACTGATTGGTTTCCTTCTGTTTTTTATGCCTATGATTTACCGAAAGGTGGATCGATCTCTGCAAATTATTCTCGAAGATTAAGTCGTCCTGCTTTTTATGAATTGAATAATAATATAAGAAAAACCAACGACTTTAGATATGCCATTGGCAACCCAGATTTACGACCAGAATATATTAATTTGTATGAGATCAAATGGCAAAAGAAAAAACACTTGGCCTCTGTATATTTACATCAAGCGAATGATGCGATCAATGGTATTTATTTTTTAGTGGATAGTATCGCTTATTATCAACGACAAAATAACGGTTCCCAAACCCAAATAGGATTAGAGTATAGCTTGTCAGGTGATCTCACAAAATGGTGGTTACTTAGAGGAGCGGTACATTTATATCATCGGAAATATACCACAGGAGATGGAGTAGATTTATTTAAAAAAGGAACCTATGATTTAAGATTGTCCAGCAATATAAAAATCAATAGTACCACTGGAATTGACTTTTCTGCACGTTATCTTTCTCCACATGCCGATGCTTTTTATTTACAAGATCCGTATTACTATTTTGAGTTTTTTATCAGGAAATCTTTTTTCAATAAAAAGCTAAATTGTAGACTTTATTTCAATGATGTTTTCAACACAATAATCAGTGGAAATACCCGACCATTTGATACGATTCGAACCACTCAGAAATTTAAAGCCCGAACTCGAACGATCCGTTTATGGATGACCTATTATTTTTCCAATCAAAATAAAACGAGCAATAAAAAGAACAAATCAAACGGAGAGTTCAGAAGAAGATTGTAAGCCTACAGCTAATTTCGGTGTAGAAATTATTTATGTTTTTGATTTTTTCTAATAGTATATTTCAATTGTAATATTAGCTCTAATATTTCCCTTCTTTCTTTTAAAGTACCCTGATTTTTAGCCTTGAGAAAGCGAAACTTTCCTATGTTTTTTTCGTAAAATTTGAATGTCACTTTATACTTGTATGAATCGTAGAATTACCATTCATAGCTAAAGACTTTTAGATCATTTACTTAGCTACCTTTAATTTATTGTTTATTGGTTTAAAACGATTACTTTCTTCTAGAGGATTCAAAAATAATTTCAGAAGTTACTTAGGTATGAATTTTGATTGAGTAAAGAGGTTAACCTTCTCAAAACGAAAAAAATTACAAGATTACTTCGATGAAGTTAATATTGTTTAAAATATCCTCCTTCTTGCTGTTGGTTTATCTAATCAACCTACCCACATTTCTGTATAGCCAGACACACTCTAAAATTGGTTTTACTCACCTAGACAAAGAAGACGGTCTTCCTAACAATAAAGTTTATGATATTTTACGAGATAATATGGGCTTTTTATGGATAGCAACCAATGATGGCTTATGTCGATATGAATCTTCCAATCAGACGAAAATATATCAAGCGGGTAATCCTAAAATTACTGGAGGACTACAATCAAGTAATATCCGAGTTATTTATCAAGACCAAAATGAGAATCTTTGGATCGGAACACGTTTAGGTGGCTTGACTCGACTACATCAACCAACGGGCACTTGGAAAACATTTAGACATGATGCTAAAAATGCTAATAGTATTAGTCATGATGAAATTCTTTCTATTGCTGAAGACCATAAGGGACATCTTTGGGTTGGCACAGAGGATGGTTTAAATATGTTTGACTATCAGACCGAAACTTTTATTCGGTTTAAAATGGATAGAGCGGACTCAAATGCTTTAAGTGAGAAAGCAATATTATCGATTCTGGTTGATGATAAAGGTTGGGTTTGGGTAGGCACTTGGGCTGGAGGACTGCATCTGCTTTTACCAGCTGAAAATGGAAATATTGCGGAGAGTTCCTTCAAGAGAATATCAATTTCCGTAAAAAATGGAGCACAGAATATTTGGAAAATCTATCAAGATAAAGAAAAACGATATTGGCTTGGTGCTCATGGCGGAGGACTCTTTTTAATGCAATTACCTACTGAAGCTAACGTCGATCCAAATCATCAAAATTGGCAACCTCAATTCTATAATTATTTATCTATAGAAAATAATGTCAATAGCATTTCTAATGATTACATTCAAGATATTTGTGAGGATCAATATGGATATTTTTGGGTGGCAACGGCCGGTGGAATGAATCGTTTTGCGATGCCGTCAACTGAAAATAGTACTTTGAATTTTTCCTGCAAACCTCAACTTCTGTTTAAGCAATTTATGTCCAATGCTTCAGATCCGACTTCTATTGTCAATAATCATATTCAAAGTGTTTTTGAAGATGTACAAGGTATTATTTGGATTGGAACTTATAATGGAGTTAGTAAATATAATTGGAGTACGAATCAATTTGACAATAGAGCGTTTTTTGATTATGATGCTAAAACAACCAACACTCAAAATTTATATGTCGACCAGCAAGGTATTGCTTGGATTGGTTATGAAGAAGAAGGTTTATTGAGATTTGATTTTGGAAAAAATAAATTAGTGAAGATTGATAGATTGAATGAAAACTTAGTAAATAGTCATGTTACTACATTGACTAGTCCCGATGATAAAAGGCTTTTTATTGGGAATGAAAAAGGTGTTTCTATTTTAAATTTAGAGACTTATGAAGTAGTAGATTTTCCTATTCCTGATTGGATTGAAGAACAGTTTGATTTTTTTATGATTAGAAATCTTTTTGTGGATAGTCAAGATCAAGTTTGGTTAGGGACGACACATGGAGTATTGTTATTGGATAATAAAAGAAACTATACTTATTTTCTTCATAATTCAGAAAATGATACGTCAATTAGTGATAATTCTATCAATCAGATTTTAGAAGATTCAAAAAAGAATGTATGGATCGCTACCTACAATGGTTTGAATAAAGTGATCAATAAGGAAGAGGGGGGAATACATTTTGAACGATTCAAGACAGATTCGAAAAACCCCAAAAGTCTTGCTTCTAATCAAGTTATTTCCTTGTCAGCAATCGATAGCATTTTATACATAGGGACCACTAATGGTCTTTCAGGATATAATTTCAATACCTCAAATTTCACTAATTTTAGTAAAAATGGGCATAAGAATTTTATTTTAAGTATTGAAAAAACGAAAGATGGAAATTTGTGGTTAAGTTCGATAGAAGGGATGAGTTTTTTTGATACTCAAAAGCAAACGTTTAATTTTTATGGTAAGAAAGATGGTTTAG
Organism: uncultured Saprospiraceae bacterium; assembly: GCA_964441245.1. Classification (GTDB taxonomy): domain Bacteria; phylum Bacteroidota; class Bacteroidia; order Chitinophagales; family Saprospiraceae; genus JALZUU01. The sequence goes on from CAYTVR010000245.1 coordinate 4,940, forward strand.
ATAACCTAAAATTTGATCATACTTCAAGTGATCAAGATAAAAATGGTTACTTGTATTTTGGCCATAAACGTGGAATTACCAGGTTTCATCCTGATCATATTGTTGAAAATGAAATGCCCCCTCCTGTTTATGTAACTGAAGTTAGAACGATGAATAAAGAAGGGATGAGGGTTACAAATTCGCTCAATCAAAAAACGGTTGAACTGAATCATGATGACTATTATATCGCGCTTAGTTTTACGGCACTCAATTACAATCGTTCAGAGAAAAATAACTACGCTTATATGTTGGAAGGATTAGAGGAACAATGGAACTACAGTTCTTCTAATACACCTGCAACATACACAAATTTGAAACCAGGGAACTATACTTTTCGGATGAAAGCCTCCAATAATGATGGTGTTTGGAATGAAGAAGGATTGTCTTTGAAAATAGTGAGACATCCAGCGTTTTGGGAAACTTGGTTGTTTTATAATCTTTGTTTGTTATTGATCGTGTTATCGATTTGGCTAGGAGTGAAGCGATATACCAAATCCATAAAAGATCGAAATATAGCACTAAAAGAAAGGGAACAAGAGATGGAACATTTGGTGAAAGAAAGGACAAAAGAATTAGAAGTGAAAAATGAAGAAATAAGATCGCTTTTAGGAAATATTAAATCGCGAAATGAGGAATTAGAAAAAATCGTTGAAAAACGAACAAGACGTTTAAAAGCATCTAACGATGACTTAATTCGTTCCAACAAAGACTTAGAACAATTTGCCTATATCGCATCTCATGATCTGCAAGAGCCATTGCGAGTGGTTGGTGGATTCGTAGGTCTGCTTGGAAAAAAATACGAAGATCAATTAGATGAGGAAGCTTTTGAATACATCCATTTTGCAGTAGATGGTGTAAAGCGAATGTCAAAACTGGTTTCAAATTTACTGACTTATTCTAAGGTTGGTCGTAAAGGAATGGACTTTCAAATAGTTAACCTCAATAGTCTTTTGAAATTGAATTTATTGGACCTTTCTAAAAAAATTAAGGATAGTAATGCGATAATAGAGTTTGATTCCTTACCGAACATTTTTTGTGAAAAAAGTCAAATCTCAATGGTTTTTTACAATCTGATAAATAACGCTATTAAATTTAATGAAAGTGATCAACCTCTAATTCGAATTTTATCCCATGATCATGAGTCAGAAGACTTGTGGACTTTCTCTGTGGAAGACAATGGTATAGGAATCAAAGCTAAATATCAACAAAAGATATTCGAAATATTCCGCCGTCTTCATGGAAAAAGAGAATATGAAGGAACAGGTATTGGTCTAGCTCTTTGTAAGAAAATAGTCAATAGCCATAGAGGTGAAATTTGGTTTGAATCAACAAAAGGAAATGGAACCACTTTCTTTTTTACGATAAGTAAAAATATTACTGAAGTCGTAGAGGATGATAGTAAAGAGGTGATGAGTAGTAATGAGATTAGACAAAAAATATTCAACTAAAAGAATCGGAAAACGACTGTTGAATCAATCAACAATAACCTTCTTCACCTCATCCAAATTCCAATCAATTACCAAACCATCCGCCAATTTGTCTGTCACTTCTTTACCATATAAAAACTCACACAAATATAGCGCGGCTTCAAAAGATTTAGCGCCACCCGCAGAAGTAATGAATTTTCCATCATGCACAAACAATACATCAGAGTGGACTTTCAAATTTGGATACATTTTTTTGTAAGCTTCAATATCACCCGGGAAGGTCGTCGATTCCACACCATCTAATAATCCAGCTTTCGCTAAAACAAATGCGCCATCACAATGTGAGGTTACATATTTAGCGTGTTCGCTTGTTTTTTTAACAAAACTAATCATGGCTTTATCTTCCAAATCGGTATCCAAATGATGCTCCGCACTAGGGACTACCAAAATATCAATCTTAGGCAAATCATCTGCTAAATAATTATAGTCCGGCAATAATCGAATGCCTTCAAAAGTTGTAATCGGTTCTAAAGTATTCGCAACCATAAAAACATTCATCGCTTTGATTCCCTTACGGAAAATAGTATGCTGAAAAATATCAAATGGCGCTGTCAATTCCGTATTAAATACACCATCCATAATTAAAAATCCAACATTGTATCGCGTCGAATCTAAGGTCGGTTTTTTAAGCTCTACGTTAATGGTCTGCTGAAAAGATTCAGTTGCTGGTACCGTCTTTTCTGTTGATGTTTGCTGACAAGCCAACAACCCAAAAAAGAAAAATAGAACAAAGAATTTTTTCATAAGATGAAATTTTATAGAACGAAAAAAGCTTAACCATATAAGATATAAGTTCATTTAGAATTAACGCAAGAGTACTTATATGTTCCTTAAATGCCTTACATGGTTCAAAAAAAAACGCTAGTTCTTTTGTGTCCCCTTTATGCCTTTTGTGGTTCAAAAAACACGTCTTTCCCGCATCTTTAGAAATTCAAAAAATATGATACCTTAATGATTAAATACGATCGTAGAAAAACTTATATATTCCTTAAATGCCTTACATGGTTCAAAAAAAAACGCTAGTTCTTTTGTGTCCCCTTTGTGCCTTTTGTGGTTCAAAAAACACGTCTTTTCCGCATTTTT
>CAYTVR010000245.1:7648-11269 GCA_964441245.1 uncultured Saprospiraceae bacterium
GTGCCTTTTGTGGTTCAAAAAACACGTCTTTTCCGCATTTTTAGAGATTCAAAAAGTATGATACCTTAAAGATTAAATATGATCGTAGAGTACTTATATGTTCCTTAAATGCCTTACATGGTTCAAAAAAAACGCTTGCTCTTTTGTGTCCCCTTTGTGCTTTTGTGGTTCAAAAAACACGTCTTTTCCGCATTTTTAGAGATTCAAAAAGCATGATACCTTAATGATTAAATACGATCGTAGAAAAACTTATATGTTCCTTAAATGCCTTACATGGTTCAAAAAAAACGCTAGTTCTATTGTGTCCCCTTTGTGCCTTTTGTGGTTCAAAAAACACGTCTTTTCCGCATTTTTAGAGATTCAAAAAGTATGATACCTTAAAGATTAAATACGATCGTAGAAAAACTTATATGTTCCTTAAATGCCTTACATGGTTCAAAAAAAACGCTAGTTCTATTGTGTCCCCTTTGTGCCTTTTGTGGTTCAAAAAACACGTCTTTTCCGCATTTTTAGAGATTCAAAAACATCATACCTTAATCCCCATATTCCGCATCAACTGAGTCGCATTAAAACTTTTACTCACCCCTTTCTTAATTTTATAATCAAAAATCAGTTCCTCCCCATTCACCTCCACTTCAATACAAAGATTTTCAACAGAACCATTTGAAGTAGCCTCCAACTGTCCCAATTCCAAATCATGTGTGGCAATAATTCCAGAACCTTGACTATTGATCAATTGATGAATCAAAGCCTTAGATCCTGTGTGGCGATCATTAGAGTTGGTCCCTTTTAATATTTCATCCAAAAGGAAAAAAGCATTACTTTTTGACTCGACCGCTTCAATGATCATTTTCAATCGTTTCAATTCCGCATAAAAGGAAGAAGTACTTTCGTGCAAAGCATCTTGCGTTCGCATACTCGTGTATACCTGAGTGATGGGAAGCGATAATCTTTTAGCACAAACGGGAGCACCCGACATGGCCAACACAATGTTCAAACCAACCGTCCGAAGAAAAGTACTTTTACCAGCCATGTTAGACCCCGTGACCAATTTGATATGTCCGCCAGTCGGAATATGGGTGTCGTTTGCGATACGACCTTTTCTAGGAATCAAAGGATGTCCCAAAGCTGTACCATCGACTAAAGCTTGCTCAGAAATGATAGGGAAAGTCCATTCAGGATTGTTGTAATAAAGCGTCGCCAAACTCAAGACCGCTTCTAATTCTGCCAGCGTATCAAACCACAAAGGCAGGTCTTCTTTTTGCGAAGCTTTCCATTTTTCTAATCTTAAAATCCAGTGTAAATCCCAAAGACTATAGACGTTGAGGATGACTATAAAAGCATTGTAACGAACGTTCAATTGACTAATGATATAGGACAATCGACTCAAGCGAATAGAAGCTTTTCGGTCATCTTTAACAAAAGTATTACGAAGGTCTTGGAGTTTTTTTGAAGTAAATTCTTCTTTCTCGATATGAGCAATTAATCGAGCGTAAAACGCCAATGTTTTTTCAGCATGTGTGGTTTGTAAATGTGCTAAATTGACTTGATCCAATGTTGTTTTTAGGAAATAGGCCGCAGGCAAGAAAAATAGAATAGCTAAGAACCAGGGTAGATGAAATAGCCACAAATAACTTCCAGCAAACGAAAGAATCGGTACAAGGTACAAGGCTATTTGATAGACCTTGTTGTTGATCATAAAGGGAGGTTCTTTGAGCCAATGTTTTAAACTTTTGATATGCTCTGGTGAATCTTCTGTAGATAATCCAAAAGCTTGAAAATGCTGTCGAAATTCCAAGCGATCTTTTAATTCTTTGATGGCTTCATGTCGCAATTCAATCTCTTCTGTACTGGTCAACTCTTGGAAGTATTCTGCCAATCGTTCTGCTCCGGTTGCCGTGGTGGTACGGTTACAATATTGATAAAAAGAGTGTTCTCCAAAAATATCCAAGTCGATAGAATAAGGATGTGCAGCTGATTGAAATTCTTTTCCAGATTTAAAAACAGAATGATCATTGTTTAAAGAAGACAACTCGTTTTCATTGATCTTGGCCAGTGACTCCATGTGATCCTTTTCTACTAACAATTGTGAGTGCCATCGGACCAACTTAGAAAAAGCAAATAGGAGAACCGCAAGGATTAAAAATGCCCAGGCTTGGATGAGGGTGAAAAGGAAAGCGACTAGAGCCAAGCCAATAATAAAACAGGCCAAACGAACAAAACTAAATCGATTGTATTTCGCTTCTAAAGCGGTAGCCTCTATGGCAAATTTATCTTTTCGTTCTTGATATATTTCTTGTAAATTGGATGACATATTTTAATGCTTCTGTTTTTGTAGAATATTAGGAGTCCGCAGTAGTTTGATCGTAGACTCTTAACTTCTTTAGAAAAGGCGAAAATAGCTAGATTTTGAACGTTTAAGAAACAAAACTTACATTTAGATTCCTTATGATCGAGTCCATCAATATTATACTAACGAAAAATTAAAAGAAGAGCTTGTTCTCTTGAGTAGCCTAGTTTAATTTGTCCAAGCACTTATAGTAATGACAACTAATTATCTGATCCGTAGATCTTTGAATACAGATTTTCACTCTAACGAACGCTTCGACCGTTTACAATAGTGGGAAAATCCGCGTAAGCTGTGCAATCCACAAAATCTGTGTGCTAAATGATCATCTGTTTTCTAGAATTCAAAGTTGATAGTGTAGTCGAAGGATGACAAACTTTCTTTTTGATGCTTATTCGGTTTAATCTGATGGATATAGTTTTAGTTCAAAATTAAAAATCATAGAATTTATTAGTGTAAATTGATTTACATTCTTACTTAATGTTGTATTTTGGTTCCAGAATGAGTATGAAGTCGCAAAATAGTAGAATAATATTTGGATTGAAGGTCAAACAACTTCGGTTGATGAACGAAAGCAATACTTTCGAAAAACTATCCAAACATACAGGGATGTCTGTTTCCTACCTAAATGAAATTGAGAAAGGGAAAAAATATCCAAAAGCAGATAAAGTGGGTTTCCTCGCAGAAGCGCTAGACGTCAGTGTAGAGGAATTAACCTCTTTGGAATTGACCGGTAATTTGGCTCCTTTGGGAGAATTATTGAAGTCCAATTTTTTGAGTGAGTTGCCACTGGACATGTTTGGTATTGAATTATCAAAAGTGGTGAGTATCATCGCTAGTGCTCCTTTACGAGTAGGTGCTTTTATTTCCACTTTGGTGGAATTGGCCCGGAATTATGCCATGCGAGAAGAAAATTTTTACCATGGTGCGATGCGAGCTTATCAGGAAATGCATTACAATTATTTTGAAGATATAGAAGACAAAGTAATGGAATTTGTTGCTGCGCATGAAGTTCCAATCCATCATTCTATCAAGGGCACTTCTTTAGCGGTCATTCTCAAAAAAACATATAAGTATAAAATAGACGAATCTGGTCTAGCTGATTTTCCTGACTTACAAAGATTTCGATCGATTTATTTACCTCGTGAAAAAAAGTTATTGCTCAATAGAGAAATGACCGATCGACAGAAAACGTTTCAATATAGTAAAGAACTAGCGTTCAATTTTTTAGATTTAAAAAGTCGAATGAATACTTCGTCCTTGATTAATCCAAA
>CAYTVR010000246.1:0-11241 GCA_964441245.1 uncultured Saprospiraceae bacterium
TGGTTAGAAACTAATAATGCTTTAGTCTCCGGATGGCATTCAGAAGCAGAAGATTTTGCGAATTCAGCAAATGCTTTAAACGGAGGTGCGGCTTACCTAGTACCTGGATCGGCTGCCTTCAATCAGAAGTTTAACGAAATCACCTCTGCTTCTCGAAATGATGGAGGTACGCTCTTTACGGATCGATCAGCGCTTTATCATGTACATGGAGAATATAAATTTACTCCAAGTTGGACAGATGAATTAACGGTAGGTGCTAATGGACGTTTGTACACGCCTGTTTCTGATGGTACACTCTTTACGGATACGGCTGGAGTAAAAATCACGAATCAAGAATTTGGTGTATATGGAGGATTGATGAAGAAATTCATGGAGGATAAATTAACGGCTACAGCAACCGCTAGGATAGATAAAAACCAAAACTTCCGTTGGTTATTTTCACCTGCTGCATCTTTGGTCTACACGCCTTCTCCTAATAATTACCTTAGATTATCTTTTTCTTCTGCCATTCGAAACCCTACTTTAACGGATCAATATCTTTCGCTTAATGTAGGGCGTGCTATTCTATCTGGAAATATAGATGGTGTGGAAGGCTTAGCTACCATTGAATCCTTAAGAGAATATATCGTTGATTTGGATCGAAATAAATTGGAGTTTTTTGACATCCCTGCGATCCAACCTGAAGCGGTTAAATCATTTGAAATCGGATATAGAACCACGCTGTTTGATAACACTTACTTGGATGCGAGTTATTATTATAGTATTTACAATAATTTCATTGGATATAATATTGGAGCTACTTTAGATTTTGACCCTGTCTCCAATTTCCCAACGAATATTCAGGCTTATCGCTATTCTGCCAACTCAGTCAATACTGTAACAACACAAGGTTTTTCCATTGGCCTCAATTATTACTTCTCTCGCTATTTTATGTTGGCGGGGAACTACTCTTGGAATAGACTGAATACAGAAATTGATGATCCAATTATCCCAGCTTTTAATACCCCTGAGCATAAGTTTAACCTTTCGCTGAGTGGGAGAAACATTCAGGCTAATCTAGGTAATATCAAAATTAAAAATTTAGGTTTCAACATTAATTATAAATGGATTGAAGGATTTCTTTTTGAAGGATCACCACAATTCACTGGATTAATTCCGACTTACGATTTGCTAGATGCTCAGGTGAACTATAAGGTAGACAAGTGGAATACTACTTTTAAATTGGGAGCATCAAATATATTGAACAACAAACAATTTCAGACTTATGGTGGACCCAGAATTGGCCGTTTAGGTTATTTTACCATCACCTATGATTTTGTAAAAAAATAAGACTTTTAGGCTTTCGCCAAATATATCTAAATATATTAGTGACAATTATTATTTGACGAAAGTCTAAAGAATTAAATTGCTACTTGTTCCTTAATACTAATCACCAGAAACGAGCTGCAAGTAACAGATAAAAACGTACTACATTCTAAATCAAAATTTATCTTATGAAAAACATCAACAAACTGTTTACATTTTTATTCATTGCTATGTTGGCCACCACCATCTCAGCTCAAGATCAAGGAAGGTTCCTTGAGGAAGTCTTTGACGAGGTGACCTACACTGCTGGGGATATTATGAATCCAGCTACTTATTATGGCGCCAATGTAAGTGTATTGCCTGTACTTCTTGGCGGAAGTCCAACTGTTTTACCATCATTTTACGATTTTTATGAGCCAACTGGGGATACTATTCCAGAACGTCCTTTGGTCATGTATTTCCCTACTGGAAATTTCCTACCTGTTGGAACGAATAGCGGGGTAACTGGGGAATTAACAGATTCTAGTGTAGTAGAAATTTCTACACGCTTAGCAAAAATGGGTTATGTCGTAGCGGTTATGGATTACAGAAAAGGTTGGAATCCTTTAGCTCCTAGTCAACCTGAACGTGCCTTCCAATTGATTAATGCCTCCTATAGAGGTATTCAGGATGCTAGATCAGGGATTCGATTTTTCAAAGCCCAAGCAGCAGCTGGGAATGCATTAGGAATAGATACCACTCGAATTACCCTTTGGGGACAAGGAACTGGTGGCTATATCACACTTGGTGCAGCTACTTTAGATGAATTCATTGAAATTCAAACGACCGCAGATCCTCCAGGTAAGTTTTTGACCGATCTTGATGGAGACCCTGCTACACTGGAAACAATGGTTAATCCTGCTATTAATGGAGATATTGAGGGTACTATTTATGCGGGATTAAGAGACCCTATGAATCCAGCTATGATAACAGATACTTTATGTGTACCTAATAATTTAGGTCCTACTAGCGATTTCCATTTACAGGTGAATATGGGAGGAGCCTTAGGTGATACTTCTTGGTTAGATGATAAAAGTATACCCATCATCTCTTTCCAATCCCCTAATGATGCCTTTGCTCCTTATGGAAGTGCCGTATTGAGAGTACCTACCACTGGTGATGAAATTGTGCAGGTTCAAGGTGGAATTGCAGTACATAGCAAAGCAGATAGATTAGGCTTGAATCAGTCTTTTAAAGATGCTAATGTTATGGATGGCTTCACAACAGGTGCAATGAATGCTGCGACTGCCGCAGGTCATGCCTATGTAGAAGGACTTTACGCTTTCGATCGCCCTGTTAATATGTTTGGTCGTAATGAAGGTTCTCCATGGGAATGGTGGGATTCCAGTTCTGATTTAGCTCAGATGTGTCATCCTAGCTGTGGAACCGATCCGCTTCCTGATTGTCCTACTTGTAACTTTGACTTCATTGCAAGATTGAGTAATGTGGCTAACTCTGGAACTCAGGCAAGAACATATATCGATACGATAATTGGTTATTTTGCCCCTAGAGCTTACTCTACTTTAGACCTTGGGAATGTCATTTCTTCAACAGAAGAGATACTAGTAGATAGTGAAGTAAAATTGAAGATCGCTCCTAACCCTGCTCGCGAGCAAATTCGTATAACAACAGAGTTATCGGATATGAAAGATGTATTGCTTTTTGACGTTAGTGGTCGTTTGGTTCAAAATCACCGCAACATCAATACGTATAATTTAAACATTAATCGTGGAGCATTGCCTCCGGGTCTTTACATTGCTAAGATAAGATTCGAAAAAGGTGTCATTACCAAGAAGCTTATGTTTAGATAATATTATTTCGCTTCCCGACGCTTTGGTCGGGACAAGTACGTGAAATACAAACGGCTTTGGATGCATTTTCCAAAGCCGTTTTTGTTTTTTAGCCTTTCGGCAAATATTATTTTAACAACTCTCAATTCAGTATAAAATATAGTATTAATCTATTTTTCAGGAATATTGATGTTTAAAATTTTTAAAGTAAAATTTTATTTTGTTTCAAAAATATTAGTACCTTGTGCTTACACAGAAAATTTAAAAATATTTGCCCTGACTAAATAAGTCAAATTGTAAAACGGTTGTCATGATTTGATAGCCGTTTTTTTTAGTAATGGACAATTAATAAGTTAGTCGTTCTCCTTTTTCTTTTTCAGGTAAAGCAATTGACAAGGGCGATGCTCATCCAAGATTTCAAATTCATATAATGTTTTAATTTTTGCTCTCACGTCCTCTTCACAGACTACAACTTTCTGATTGACTTCACAGCTAATAGGCGACTTAAGGCCTATGGTATATCCCCCTGTATTATAGGCCTGCTGATAAAAAAAGGTGTGCGAACTATAATAGTCATCATTCGTCAATAAGGTGTATTCCTTGTGGGCATGAATTCGCTTCATGTATTGCCCATATTGATTGCTTTCCCAATTGAACAGTAATTTATAATCAAGGAAGTAAACGGATTGAATGGTTTTGTGATAAGGGGCTGCAAAAAGTAGGAGCATGAATATCCCAATTGCCCAATTGGAAGCATATTGTTTTTTTATCAAAAATTCCCAAACAGCGTAAATTCCCATTCCTACCATTATGGCTGCATAAGGATATATTGGCGCATCGTACCATTCCAATTGGGTAGCAGAAAAAGCCAATACGACAAAATAACTTACCGTCATGATGGTGGCTAACTTTACTAAGCTTCTTTTCCTTTTGTCGAGTTGTACAAAAAAGAAAAAGACTAAAGGCAAAAGATAAAACCAAGGTTGGAAATTGTGCTTCCAAAATTTTTGAAATAGTTGAAAAGTTGCTGCACGTCGATGTTCATCGGCTGGATCTATATATCTATTGACAACTTCATTATCCCAAACGGCGTGGAGATAACCTGGGTCTATCATTTCGCGAAAGCCATAATAAGAAACGACCAATGCTATAACGGATAATACACAAACCCAAAATTTCCATTGCACAAAAAGCCACTTGGTTTTCCTTTCCATTATCACCCAAATAAATAAGCCCGGTAGGAATAATAAACCAGCTACACTTTTTGTCATGATAGCCAAGAAACTAAACATAGAACTAGCTACAAGGTATTTAAACTTAGCTTGGCTTTCAGCAGAATTAAGAAACAGAAAAAAACTTAAAACAGCCATCGTGCTCCATAGGACCAACATGGCATCATAATCACCCGTACGAGTTACGTGTGTTTGGATATATCCCGCACTTGTAAGCAAGACCATTGCTATGATTATCCCAAGCAAACGACTTGACAAATACTTCTTACAAAATGCAATTAAAAAACCCAGCGTGAATAAACCACACAAGGCCGCCGGTAACCGTACGGCCAATTCATTGTACCCGAATATTTTCATAGAAAGGACTTGCGCCCAAATCATTAATGGAGGTTTTGTATTCCAATGATCCGGTTGATCGCCAAAATACGGAATCCAATATTGCTGGTTCTCAATCATCAATAAAGCACTGCTGGCCAATCGAGCTTCATCATAATTAAAAAGCGGTAAATAATCCAAATGAAGAAAAAGCGGAAAGTAGAAAATGAGCAGTATAAACAGCCAAAATATTATGGAAGAATAACTTTTGCTTTTGGTCGTCATTTTAATTAAGATAGTTTTCTGATATCTTTATTTGACGAAAGTAAACAAAAAAAAACGCCTTCAAGAATAATTCCTTGAAGGCGTAAGTATATTGTTAGGTTTTTTCTTTAAGCATTCACCAATTGCTTCACAGGCACCATCCATCCTCTGGTATCTTCAATCGCCAATGAGCGAATACCATTAATTGCCGTAAAGGCTTGTGAGGCAATGCCGTCCTTAGAAATAGGAGGCAACATCAAGTCTTTCCCTTTATAATGAATCTGCTGTACGAACGAAACAACCGCAGCTGTACCAGTTCCAAACACTTCTTGTAAAGTTCCATTATCACTAGCCGCTACAACTTCATCAATACTGATCAATCGTTCTTCTACTTCGTAGCCTTTATCTTTCAGTATGGTGATAATTGATTTTCTAGTGATCCCCTTTAGGATAGCTCCATCGGTTATAGGGGTGATTACTTTACCATCTATTACAAAAAAGATGTTCATGGTTCCCACCTCTTGGATGTATTTAAATTCCTTTGCGTCTAGCCACATGATTTGATCATATCCTTTTTGATTAGCCAAACGTGCCGGCAATAAAGAAGCAGCATAATTTCCAGCAGCTTTGGCCTCTCCTACTCCACCTATCGCTGCACGGACAAAATGATCTTCCGCATAAAGCTTAACGGGCTTAGCATAGTAAGGGCCCACCGGTCCTGTGAAAATAATGAACTTATAAGAATCCGATACTTTCACTCTAAACATCTCATCCGTTGCAAAAAGAAAAGGGCGAATGTATAAAGCACTACCTTCGGTAGGTGGAATCCACTGGCTATCCAAGCCAATCAAAATATGCAAGGCATCTAAAAATAACTCTTTTGGAATAGCCGGCATACACATTCTAGCAGCAGATGCATTGATCCGCTCCGAGTGCTCCTCTGGACGAAAAAAGTAAGGGTTGCCATCCTTGCCTTTTGTAGCTTTCATTCCTTCAAATAAAGACTGGCCATAATGAAGCGCAAGATTGGCCGGACTCAAATCCAAATTGCCAAAAGGTTTTACTTCGCAATTGACCCACTCTCCATCAATGTAATCTGCCACAAACATGTGATCAGAAAAAACAGTTCCAAAGGGGATGTTATCAAAATCCAATCCTGCTAATCGAGATTGGGTATTTTTGGTAACTTTGATGTTGTACTTCATAAAATAAAAATTTTCACTGGATATAACTTGGTTAGGTAATTTACGAATCTACTAAAATACGATTTCAAAATTCTACAAAACTAGGGCTTTTTTTACACTAATTCCACTGGCCGACTATTTAGTGTCAATTTCTTAAATTTTGTTTGCAAAAAAAGAATATATGGAAAATAATATTCTCCCATTTCCATCTGATGAATTTGAAATTTTTCCAGTTTTGGAAACCAGCGAGTTGTTAAAGTTGGGACAAGGAAGCAACCATAAAAAACTATTAGTCGTCCTACAAAAGTTGGAGGAACAAAAGCGTTCCGATGCCATGGTTTTATTGACCAAAATAATGAAAGCCGTTAACATTGATTTGGAGAAAGATTTATTTTTATTGGAACTTTCGCCACGAGCTGGATTTAACTTCAAAGAACTGCACAATGCCCTTGATTTTCAATGCATGATTAGTTTTGGGCTTTCGCCAAATGTTGCGGGTTTAAATTTTCAAACGCGCAATTATGAGATTAAAACGTTTTCCACTTGGAAATTTCTTTTTGTGGACGATCTTCCAAAAATTGGTGGTGATCAGAAATTGAAAGGTGCACTGTGGACTAATTTGCAGCAACTCTTTAAAAAGCAATAATAAAAATGTTGGACAAAAAAGATTTACTAGTATTTGCAACGAGCAATCCATATAAGGTCAAAGAGGCCAACGAAATACTTGGAAAGTACATGCAAATCATTAGTAACAAGGACATCGGTTGTCATGAAGATATTCCTGAAACTGCCGACACCTTTGAGGGGAATGCGTTGCAGAAAGCAAGGTACCTTTTTAACAACTATGAAGTCAATTGTTTTTCAGAAGATACGGGACTTGAGATCACTGCATTGGACGGAGCGCCGGGTGTAATAACGGCTCGCTATGCCGGCCCTGAAAGAGATGCCATTGCCAACATGGATTTAGTCTTGGAACAATTGAAAGAAGTAGAAGATAGAAGTGCACAGTTTCGAACGGCCATTGCATTAATTATTAATGGAGAAGAAAAGGTTTTTGAAGGGATCGTAAAGGGTCGTATCGCTTTCGCTAAATGTGGCGATGGAGGATTTGGTTATGATCCCATTTTCATTCCGGAAGGCCATGATAATACTTTTGCAGAGCTTGATAAAGACATTAAAAATTCAATCAGTCATCGCGCAAGAGCTATGAGTAAGTTGAAACAATATTTGGAGGCTAGAGAACTTGTTTAAGGAATGGTTATTCGGTTATTGTACATTTCGCTTCGCTTATGTACTTGTTTATTCGGTTATGCCGCACTGTCTAGTTCTTGTTATTTTCTATAAGAACTAGATATGGTATAACCGAATAACCAATCGCTCAAGCGGAGCGAAGAGTGAACTAACCGAATAAACAATACCACACAGCCATATTACAATAGCACAAAATGGGAGGGAAATTGTTGATTAAAAAATAAAATAAATATGTTATTTTTACATTCAATGATTTCAACGTTAACTTTTAACATTTCACGTAAGTGGAAAAGAAAGAAAAAGACAAAACATTCGTTATTTTTAATGAAGAAATTGTCATGCGTTTTAATCCCAAATTAGTTCCCCACTTTTTATTGCAAAAACCAAATATCATTTATTAAACTAAATCATGGCTGATTTTACTATCCATAATGTAATTGACCAGCATCTATTACATAAGTGCATAGCTGGACATCGGAAAAGTCAATTTTTCTTGTACAACTATTTTGCACCTAAAATGTTGGGCATTTGTATTCGTTACGCCAATGACTTTCATCATGCAGAAGATATTTTGCAAGAAGGTTTTATAAAGGTTTTTAATAACCTGCATCGCTATCGCCATCAAGGCTCATTTGAAGGTTGGCTCAAACGAATTTTTATCAACACGGCTATTGAACACTATCGTAAGGCCAAGACACAATATCGTTTTCAAGAATTGGAGAAAGCCAATTATCGGGCTGTCGATCCAGAAGCACTACACTATCTATCTCACGAAGAATTGTTGAGCGTGATTCAAAAATTACCTCAAGGATATCGTACCGTATTTAATCTGTACGTTATAGAGGGTTTTAATCACAGAGAAGTTGCTGAGTTGTTAAACATCTCAGAAGGAACTTCCAAATCGCAATTAGCAAGAGCTAGAGCAACATTACAAGCCATACTCAGTAAACAAGAACAATATGAAAAACGCTAAGAATAATCGGATGGACGATCATCTTAGAGGAAGGTTCAAAGATTATGAACTTCCTCCTTCCGATCATTTATGGAATAAAATAGATGAGGCGGTCAATCACCAAGAATTTGATGAGGTATTTAAACGCAAATTGGGTAACAGAGAGATAGAGCCCGCTCCTGAAGTTTGGGATAATATCACCAGAGAATTACCTATCAATTTATTTATCAGAACTACGCTACATCGCTTAAGCAAAGTAGCGGCTATTGTCTTGTTGGGATTTGCGATTTGGCATTTTGGATCTAATAATTATAAGGCAGTAGAAGAAGTGCCTATTCTTGCACAGCAACAAGAAAAGATTTCACCAACCCTTTCTATTGAAGAAGAATCTTCGATTGACCCTTTCAATAAGATCAGTTATCTAACTGTTCCTTCCTCACAAAGAGAGGCTATTCGTAAAAACTTAGATCCCAAACCGGAAGATACTAAAGCGCTTTTAGACCTTATCTTAGCAGATGATGAATCCTTTGCCAACAAAATTGATTCAGATAAAATTGATCAAATTCTCCAGCCTATCACTCCTATATCTTTTGATAATGCGGTAGCCAACATTGGTGAAGAATTATTTTTACCACCACCTATACCTACCGATCTTATTATTTCGGTTCCATTGGTCGTTATTGAAGAGAATGAAATTCCTTCATTGCTCGAGAAGTATGATCAAATTGAAACTGAAAACGCTAAAAAAAACCAGTAAGTAATTCCCAAAATTAAGTGATCCTGATCGGATCACTTAATTTTGATTCCTCCTCCTACAAAATCTCCAATTTTTCTAAAGTTTGGATTAAACAATAAGTGTGTTTAAATTGTTTGATTAAAATCAGTATAGACTGTTGTAACTATTGATTCGTGATTTTTGAGTTTAGTTTTCGTTATTAGCTCAACAATTAATAAAATTATTTAGTCACTATGACTTTAGGGCAAGACATTTTCATGGAAATGCAAGCCAATAATGGAGAAAGCTTGTTGGATTTATCCAATAAAAAACCTGTTTTATTATTTTTTCTCCGTCATTTTGGTTGTGTATTTTGTAAAGAAGCACTCAACGAATTGGCAGAAATTAGATCTGCTATTGAGGATGCAGGTATTCAGTTAGTATTTGTACATATGTCAGTTGATTCGGTTGCTGACAAATACTTTGAAAAATATGAGCTATCGGGAGTACTTCATATTAGTGATCCTGATCAACATTTTTACAAAGAATTTGGACTTTCGAAAGGAACTTTTTCTCAACTGTATGGCCTTCAAACATGGTTCAGAGGATTCTCTACCGAAAACCGACAACATAAACTAGAATTGTCAAAAGCACTAGGCGATCATACACAAATGCCTGGAATCTTTATGATAGATCAAGGAGAATTGAAAGATAGTTATGTCCATAAAAGAGCTTCCGACAAGCCCAATTATGACAAGCTAATTGCCTGTTGTACCAGCACTGCTTAAACAATAAATTATGGCACCTAATCTGAATAATGATATACTCGCTGACATGATATCTAATAAAGGTATTTCATTGCGCGATCTTTCAATTGGGCAGCCTATTCTACTTGTATTTTTACGACACTTTGGTTGTACTTTTTGTAGAGAGGCCTTGGCAGATATTGCGAAGCAAAGATATAGCATAGAGGCAACAGGGACGAAAATCGTTTTAGTCCATATGTCAAAAAAACAGTTGGCTGAAAGATATTTTAATCGATACAGCTTAGACAATATTGATCATATTTCCAACGAAGATTGTTCCCTTTATAAATCATTTGGCTTGACCAAAGGAAACGTCAATCAACTGTTTGGTTTAAAAAACTGGATTAGAGGTTTCGATGCAGGATTGGTGAAAGGATATTTTGTTGGAAAGCAAATGGGTGATGGCTTCCAAATGCCCGGCGTATTTGTTATTCAAGATGGCGAAATCAAAGAATTTTTCATACACAGATCAGCCGCCGACCGCCCTCACTATCTTAACATGGTCAACTGTTGTACATTACCCCTATAGATAAAAGAAATAACTCCTTTCAACAAGTGCTATTAATTTAATTTCTATTTTTACTTTGAGTAATTCACGAAATTACTTAGAACAGTAAAATCAAAAATACATTCCCCATGATAGGATGGCGTTTTTCAGAATATGTACTAGGACAAGGAGAAGGATCGACCTTTGATAAGATGCTAAAAATATTTCAGGAGCTTCTGGTTTATACTTCTGGTAAAGTTACAGAGGCCTTGAGCTGGTTGACGCAGTTAGACAAAGAATATAAACTCACTGATGAAAATTATGGAATGGGGGACTTCATCCAAGACCTCATCGATAAAGGGTACATAGATAATCCAGAAGGAGATGGTAATGGAACAGGCGGTTTTAGACCCACTGCAAAAATGGAAATCTCAATGCGCCAAAAAGCATTGGAAGATATTTTTGGTCAACTGAAAAAATCTAAACGAGGTCGTCACAGCACCAAATTTGGAGGAAGAGGAGATGAATTCACCGCAGATACAAGACCTTATGCCTTCGGTGATAATTTAGAAAATATCGCTGTATCCGATTCCTTACGGAATGCACAAATCAATCATGGCATTGACGAATTCAAATTGACTCACGATGATCTGGAAGTACAGGAAACTTATTACCAGAGTCAAATGAGTACAGTCCTAATGATCGACATTTCGCACTCTATGATTTTGTATGGGGAAGATCGAATCACGCCAGCCAAAAAAGTCGCCATGGCTTTGGCAGAACTCATCACGACTCGATACCCGAAAGACACCCTCGATATTTTGGTTTTTGGAAATGATGCATGGACCATCGAAGTGAAAGACCTCCCCTATTTGGAAGTGGGCCCTTATCATACCAATAC
>CAYTVR010000247.1:0-11204 GCA_964441245.1 uncultured Saprospiraceae bacterium
GCCACAGATAAACTATCAGAGCGATACAAAATATATTTTAGACAAGCTAAAATTAGATGAGCTTCCGCTGTATTCAATAAACCTGTTCTAGCAATCGCAGCTTTGAGACCAACACGATGAAGCGCTTCAGCCATTTCTTGACATTCAGCATTAGAACGACATAGAATGGCAAAATCTCCAGGTTGAACTGCTCGAACTTTTTTTTCATCTTTTGGTGAAACCAAAGTTTTTCTTTCCAGCATCGTAGCGATCCCAGTGGCGACACAATTTTCCATCCAAGGTTTTCCGGGGAGTCGTTTTCCTTCTCCACTATATTGAAAATGCCAGTGAATCAATGCATCAGATACCTTCATATCTTCTGCTTCAAAATTGGCGTCATCTGGATTTTGAACTTTAGTTCGTTTGGCTTTTAAGGCCACCCGTTCTTTAGGAAGATCGGAAAATGTTTTAGTAAAAATAGCATTGGTCAGATGGACAATATCTTCTCGGGATCGCCAAGAAAACTCTTGAATGTCTTCTGGTTTTACGCCACCTGTTTGATTGATAATTTCTTGCATCAACCTTGGATCTGCTCCGCGGAATCCATAGATAGATTGTTTGGGGTCACCCACCCAAATGGAATGCTTCGCAATACGAGATAATTTCAGAAAAATTTCTAATTGAATTGGATTCGTATCTTGAAATTCATCGACCATTAAAAGATCCAATTCTTCGCTTAAGATTTCTTGTACTTGAGGATGATCCAATAAACGTTTGACCTGAATTTCCATGTCAATATAGTCAATCAATCCCCTTTGTTTTTTATAAGCCTCGTATTCTCTAATCGCTTCAATAGCGATGTCAAAGATCTTGTTTAGATAATTTTCAATATCACGATGAAAGAGAGGGTGAGTGGTATGCGTTTTCGCAAATTCTATGAGTTCAACGACATCTTCTTTACTTTTTGCACCAACTTTTATTTTAGAAATTTTGACCCATTCGTGCCAGTTGATTTCTCCTTTTAACCGAAGGGCTGTTTGAAAACCTCTTAAGGTATTCACTCCTTTTTGAGTCACTTTCGTCGTGTCTTCATTAGCTTCTAAATTGGTAATGGCGGTTTCTAGAAAAGCCAATAATTCGTTGGCGAATGTTTCTCCTGATTTTTTAGAAACTTTCCCTAAAAATTTTTTAAAACTCTCAATCGAATGGTGTTTGCTTTTTTCTAATACCTCTACAGAAAAGTCATTAGCCCGAGCTGCATCTGCTAGGTATTTGACTTCTCGTCGCCAGTCATAATATTCTTTTTTGTTGAGTCCTAGACGATTGCTGTATTGCTCCATTTCTTCAATGCGTTCAGGACGCAAAACAGTTGCCAAAGATTTATTGAAAAGAATTTGTTGATCTTCATCTGCAATGATATCGACCTCAGGAGAGACCCCTGCAATGAATGCAAATCGTTTTAAAAGTTTGACCCCTAATCCATGTACCGTACCAATCAATGCATTGGTCAAATCGTTGGCCTCAGCTACCAATCCTTCTTCGAGTAATTTTACGCGGACTCGTTCTTGTAATTCAGCAGCGGCTTTGGTTGTAAAAGTTGTCGCAATAATTCCACTAGCGCGAACACCACTTTTGAGTAGCGCAACCATTTCTTGGGTAAGTCGATAAGTCTTACCACTTCCAGCACCAGCAGATATTATTTTTAAATTCATTAAAATTTATTTTTCCACATCATCGATTCCACCGGCTTGATGGTTCTACTATTGTATTTAGCGTTTTTCTTTTTGTTGTAATAATTTTCAATTTCGCCATCCACTTTGAAATAGATCAATTGGCCAATCGGCATTCCCGCATAAATTCGAACAGGTTGAACACAAGAAATTTCTAAAGTCCAAGTATTACAAAAACCAACATCACCTTTTCCAGCGGTAGCATGGATATCAATTCCCAAACGACCGATACTGGATTTTCCTTCTAGAAAAGGAACAGAATTATGCGTCTCTGTATATTCTTCAGTTACCCCAAGATATAAAGTCCCAGGCTGAATTACATACCCTTCTTCCGGAATAATGATTTCTTTTATGGTATTGTGTTGACGAGCATCTAATTCTTTGTTTTCATAAACTGCTAAGTATTGGCTTAAGTGAACATCATAGGAATTCGTTCCCAAACACTCGGGGCGAAAAGGATCTACGACTATTTCTCCGGAGGCAATAGCTTCTTTGATTTTTTTATCTGATAAAATCATTGATGTTTGTTTTATTTTGATGTTGTTGTAAAACAACTTTTATGTTTTCTGTAAAAGAAAAAATTACTATTCAATTTCTAATTTCCAAACGATTAAACTTCGGTCATCACTTGCCGAGATTAGATATTGCTCATATTCCAACCAAAGTAGCTTATTCACAGAATTCACATGGCCTTGATGTTTAGCAAAATCTATTACTTTTAAAAGTTGGAAATTATTCATATCCCAAATTTTAATGGTCTTATCTCGACTAGCTGTCGCAAAGATAGTCCCTTTTGGGTGAATTGCTATATCATTGATGGTAAACCAATGAGCAGCTTGTGAGCTACTACATTTTAGATCATCATTTAGATCCCAGATTTTGAGATGTGCATCTCTACCTCCACTTAATAGAACTTGTTCGTCAGGACTGTACCTTACGGTAAATACGGAATTATCATGTGCTTGATCAATTTGATTTTTGATTTCCAAACTTTCAGCGTCGAGGAAATAAATTTGATGATCACTTGCCCCAATTGCCAGCTCTTGACGAGTGGGACTATAAGCAATGCTTCTTAAACTTTGGTTGCTCAAGTGGAAGGTCTCTAAAGTACGACTTTCGCTTATAGACCATCGAGTCAATTTACCATCTTCACCGATTGTTAAAATGTGGTCTTTTATTCGAAGAATATCGAAAACACCTTTTTGATGATGAGCAATATTTTTGGTTTGATCTGGATGATCGATATCTACCCAATGAACACCGCCATTCATATTGCCAACCACCGCACGATTTTGATCGTTGATATAAGCTAATGAAAAAATATTACTATCTACTTGAGCTAATAAATGACCATTCTCTGGATTTCGCATATCCCATTGTACGACCCAACCATCTCCTGCACCAGAAAGTACAAAATAGGGCTCGGAACCTTGCTGCAAGGTGTAAATAGCTGCTTTGTGTCCCGTTAATTGTGCGACTTTGTTAACCGTAATTTTTGACAAACTAAATAGTATTTTTAATTCCAAACAAATGTAATGGCCTGTATTGACAATCTTTAATTTTTGAAATTAAAACTTTCAAGAGATGGAATTGTTTTTGATTTAGAATTGTAGTATGTTCATATAAGAAACACGAAGAATAAGATAGGAGTAATGCTTTCGAACAAAGTCCGTATATTTGTGGGCTATTTATTCACCAATGAATTGGAATAAACAATTTATTGATTAAAATACGAATCATGGAGACGAAACGTCAAAAGCAGGTAGCTGAGACCATTCGAAGAAATATAAGTGTTGTTTTACAAAATGAAGGAGGATATATTTACGGGAATGATATTTTAGTAACAGTCACTTCCGTGAAAATGAGCCCAGATATGGGAATTGCAAAGATTTATCTAAGTATTTACAATACAGAGAACAAGCAAGCGGTCATTCTTCAATTAGATGACAATATACATCGCCTTCGACAAAGTTTAGCTCATCGAATCAAAAAGCACATGCGGAGGATTCCACAGATCAATTTCTACATGGATGAAACGCTAGATGAAATGTACCGATTGAATGAACTATTCAACAAACTCGGTGATGAAAATCAAATGGGAGCTACTGAAAAAGGAGCCACTGAAGAGTAAATAGTAGGCCTCTTTTTGTTTGATATTAAAAAAGCCTCTGAACGTGTAATTGGCGTTCAAAGGCTTTTTCATTAGACTAATGTACAACTTTAATTCACGGCATTTTCTATCCGAATATTGATCTGTCGGGCCAATACAACAGGTACTTTAACGGTATCTTCTTGTAATAAAATTTCAACGAAATCGGGGTCTTTACTTTGAACCTTAAAAGATGTATCAGGTAATAAGCCTAATTGCCAAAGCTTCGTAGAAATCGATTCATTTTGTTGAGGATCGATCACTGCTATTTGATCGATCGCTAAGTTATAAAGGGGTAAATCTGGATGATCTTTTCTAGTTGGAATGGGCGAACCATGAGGATCTATTGTAGGATAACCCAAAGTCACATCTACTTCATCAAGGATTTCATCAGTTAATAAATGTTCATACTTTTCTGCCTCTTCATGGATCTGTTCTTCAGTCATTCCCATTTGTTGTACCAGATAAGTTTCCCACAAACGATGCGCTCGAACCAATCGATTAGCTTCACTTTTGCCTTTTTTTGTTAATGCTAAATTTTTACTATTTTTTTGGATAAAACCTTGTTTAATTAAAGTCTGTAAATGCTTTTGTAAAAGTCCTTTAGGAAAGGTCAAACGTTTGAGTAGATTATCAAATGAAATGGATTCTCGTTCCTGCAGCTTAAGCAATTGTTTTAAGGTATCTTCGAGCTGAATTTTTTGCTTCAGTCGCCGCTTTTGGATGCTGCGGTATAAGTAGCCTTTTTTTGGTGCAAACATAGCCGCTAAAAAGAAAAAGATAGAAACCACAACGACCAATGCTGCTCCAGGAGGAGTGTCTAAAACAATCGCTAAAGACATTCCAATGATGCCAGATAAGGCTCCAATAATTGCTGCGTAAACAACCACCCATTTTAGTTTGTCCGATAAAAGTATGGCCGTAGAAGCGGGGGTGATCAACATGGCTACGACCATAATTACCCCAACCGTTTGCAAGGATACCACTACGGCTAAAGACAATAATAGCATCAAATAATAATGAAGCATTTTGACTGGAATGCCCATTGTTTGAGCAATGACTTCTTGAAAAGTAGAGACAAATAGATAACGATAAAAAACAACTACACTGATCAATACATACACCATCACGGCAAAGGTCATATAGAGATTTTCATTGCTAATCCCTAATGCTTTTCCCATCAAAAAATCACCAAGATCTAGATGTACTCCATCCTGATGACTTAAGGCAGAAATTTGAATGACTCCAATTGCAAACATAAAAGTAAACACAATGCCAATCACCGCATCTGCTTTTGTTTTTATATTCTGTTCAATCCAAGTAATCATCAATACGCAAATGATTCCAGCTATAGTTGCACCAATTGAAAATCCAAACAATGTCTGCCCAAAAAAGGTATAAACAATAGCGACACCAGGAAGGATAGCATGCGATAAAGCATCGCCAATCAAAGCCATATTTCTTAAATAGATAAAACAACCTAACACGCCACAAGTAATTCCCACCATGATGGAGGCAAGCAGTGCTCGCCATGCCCAGGCTTGAGTCAAATATGTCTCTGGTAATTCTGCAACAGCGGTCCAAAAATCTGTCATAAATTATTGATTGTTTTATCGTTACTAAGTATGAGCTTCTCATTTTAAATGATTTTTGATCACTTGAAAATCAAAGTCCTTAGGTTTACAAAGATAGAATAATTTTATTGAATCGAAAAATAAATTTAGACTAACCTAAAAATTAGAACGATGATTTTAGTTTATTGTAAAGTGCAGATAATCAATGTGATAGGGGTGGAAAGAGGAAAAGGAGTTAAAAATTTTAAATTTCATTTTTAGAAATCATATTGTAAATGATGCCTTCCTTCATTGAATAAGCAGAGCTACCTAATTGTTGGATTTTAGTTTTTTGGAGGATGAAATGAATGAGGAAAAGGGCGACAACGATGGAAGTTGCTCTTGCAGGATTTAGTTTTTTTATTGCGAGCCTTTCGGCTAAATTTTTGTTTTTGAAAAATTGATAGAAATCAGTAAAATCCTTGATGGGAATTTTACAATAGTTTTGATTTTCTGATCTTGTATTTAAAAATGATTTGATTACTTCAAAGGTGCCTGCGGCTCCAACTAATTGTGTCACCGTGTTTTTTTCTAAAGCCCTAAATAATGGAATTAATTGCTGATCTAAATGAGAAGATAACTGTGCTAAATCACGTTGAAGAATTGGTTCGTGCAGGTGGAAATTTCTGTAAAGTCTTGCTGCACCGATTGGAAAACTTTGAGCCCATAACAATTTATTTTCATTAGTGATAATGAATTCTACACTACCGCCACCGATGTCCATGATCAAGGTTTTATTATCTTGGAAATCTAAACTTTGCTTAACTCCTTTGTAAATTAATTCGGCTTCTATTGCTCCAGATATGAGTTCAATCTCAATTCCTGTTTTTGTTTTTATTGCTGCAATAAATTGACTGCCGTTACTTGCTGTACGCAAGGCAGAAGTACCGATTGCACGAAGGTGCTGTACTTGGTGACTTTGTAGGATTTGATGATAGTTTTGAATAACTTCTAAGCCATCTTGATAAGGTTTGGAACCGATGGTCTGGATACCATTTTGAGCGAGTCTGACAAATATTTCTTTTTGAAAAATCTCTTTCCAAATTCCTTGTGCATTTACCTCAACAATCAAAAGGTGAAAAGAATTGGTTCCCAAATCAATGACACCATATTTTTTCATGATAGCGTTTTGATAGGTCTAAAAGAATCGTATAACAAAGAGTTTATTTTTGCTGCTGCTGCATCTGTTGTTGCATTTGCCCCATGGCCTGATTGATTGAATTCCTATAAAAATCAATGCCCTCTTTTGTGAGTACATTTCCATATTTTGATTTACCATCTTCGATAAAAACATAGTAATTACAACCTTTTAAAATATAAAATTCAACCGCTGCTAAATCCTCTCCTTGTTTTTGAAAATAGGCTCTTCCGGTTGGTTTACATTTTGGAGGAATGACAGCAGGAGTAGAAGAGACATGTTTGATGACCGTTTGAATCGAAGTCTTATTATCAAAACTCATACTGATCGGTAATTCATAAAAAGTGTAATCAATGAATTCTGTATTATCCCATAAATTTTTAACAAACTCTGTAGGTACACTTGGATAAGCTTTCCCTTGGGGGGGGGCAGGTTGTTGTGCTTTTGTTGTTGTATCTGTTGGTTCAGTTGACTTGGCTGAATCATCAGTACAAGCAATAAGGAATAAAAAACTGGCAATGGTAAAGAAGTATTTCATCAATTGATATTTTAATATTTTTTCTCTTGTAAGACTTTTTTAATTAAACATGAAAAGAGCACGAACCGTAAAAAAATGACCAAGAAAAGATCTACGATTAGGTCCTGGATTTTCAGGTTTGAAAAGAGGCGTAATGGATCGAGAATAGCGAACAGTTGCCCCTAGATTTTTGTTGATAAAATAAGTAAACCCTCCGATCCAACTTACGTTGTTCTTTTTATAAAACTCAGCATCATTTTGTAATATCCCTGAACCATCGTCCTCTATTTTCGTGCTAAATAAATTTCCATAAGAAAAGCCTGCATGAAAATGTAGGCGGTAATATTCTTCATCATTGGATAACCAATCTCCAAAATTAAATAAGACAGGTACTTCGATATAGTTCAATTCTATTTTGAAGGGGAGGTTGGTATTGTTACTATTAAATAATTCTGAGCGACTACCGCGCTGGCTATACAACAATTCAATACTGACTTCCATTTTATCATTAATGATGGTGACTCCTCTAATTCCAGCGACTAAACCCAGTTTTTCAAAACCGGCTGATTGATCCCCGTTTATTTGAGCGGCATTAAAACCTGCAGTTAACCCAGCCTTGAATCGTTGAGGAGGGCCATCTTGTGCAGATAGAAAAAAGGGAAATACAATACAAATAAAAAATATTAATTTTTGAATCATTCCTAAACTGGTTTCACCTAAAATTTTACGATATTTGCACGAATATACGTCTGGTTTTTTAGACAGACAACAAAATTTAAACGTGTACTTTAGCATGTTCCACTATAATTACGAATAATATGTTTAAATATACAAAGCATACGCTTAAAAAAATTGAAGAATTTTTCTCAGAGATAGAATATACTATTCGTTATGAAAGAGGTAACTTTCAATCAGGGTACTGTATTGTAGAAAATCGAAAGATAGCAGTCATCAATAAATTTTTTGATGTAGAAGCACGAATCAATTGTCTTTTGGATATCCTTAGTACTTTAACGATTGACGAGGAAGAGCTAGAGGATACTTCTAAAGTTTTTTATCATAAGCTTAGAAAATTTTCATTAGAATCAGCAGAAGAACAAGAGGAAAAGACAACGGATGCAAAATCAGAGACTGAGGCAGAGGAGATAATAGCAACAGAAAAAACAGAATAACTTTGAAAATATATTTCCTGGGCACAGGAACCTCTCAAGGAGTTCCTGTGATAGGCTGTGATTGTGAAGTTTGTCAATCCCAAGATAAAAGGGATACTCGCCTACGAACTTCTATTTTAATCCAAATTGATGATTTAAATCTAGTGGTTGATGTTGGTCCGGACTTTCGACAGCAAATACTTCGGACTGGGATTAAAAAATTGGATGGGGTCTTGATGACTCATGAACACAATGATCATATGATCGGAATGGATGATGTACGGCCTTTTAATTTTCGATCTGGAAAAGATTTGCCTGTTTATGCTGCAGAACGAGTACAGAAGGAATTAAAAAAACGATTTTCCTACATTTTTGATGTCAATCCCTATCCTGGAGCACCTCGCGTAGCACTTCACACGATTAATGAAAAGAAATCATTTCAAGTAGAAAATGTTACCATTCAGCCTATTCAAGTATTACATGGTCGTCTGCCTGTTTTGGGATTTCGAATCAATAATTTTACTTATATTACAGATGCTAAAACAATAGAATCAAAAGAATTGGACAAAATAAAAGGAACCGAGGTTTTGGTCTTAAATGCCCTTATTCAAAAAGAGCATCACTCACATCTTAATCTTTCTCAGGCCTTGGATATCATCAATATTATACAACCCAAACAAGCATTCTTGACGCATGTGAGTCATCGAATGGGAAAAATTTCAGCAGTAGAGCCACTATTGCCCGAAAATGTATTTTTTGCTTATGATGGATTAGAGATTCGAGTTTAATTTTTCAATTGATTTAGAATCAGGTCTTTATCCAGAAAGCTAATTTTAGCTTGAAATGATACAAAATCTTCCAATCTTTTATATTTTAGAACATAAACTGCTTTTAACTCGTATATAGATTACTTTTAACAAGAATTAAATTGATTTAGAGCGAGTTGAAACAATAGGTAGCATAGACACAATTAGATTCATAATTTTTGAGTTAAAAATATATCATTCCTAGATTAATGTTTAGATCATAGGAGTTTCAAGGAATCTACGTGTTAGTTTGGTGGCCTCCAATTCCAAAAAATTTGATTATATGAGAAATGCCTTGACGTTTTTAATATTATTATTTGTAACTGCTGCTTTGGCTCAACAAGCGCCTCAGTATAGTCAATATATGCTCAATAAATATGGATTTAATCCAGCTTATGCGGGCTTAGATAATTCATTAAGTGTCACTGGAGTTTATCGAAAACAATGGGTTAATTTGCCTGGAAGTCCAGAAACACAAAATTTAACAGCTCATATGCCTTTATATATCCTTGGAGGAGGAATTGGCATAAATGTTGAAAATGATAATTTAGGAGCAGAAAGAACAACATCTGCTATGATCTCGTATAATTATTGGAAGCCCATCAACAAAACGAGTATACTATCAGTAGGAATTGGGGTAGGAGGGGCACAGAAGTCATTAGATGGTACAAAGTTAAGAACGCCTGACGGCAATTATAACCCGGATACAGAACTAATCGAACATAACGATGGTCGATTGCCAGGGACATTGATTACCACAAATGTTCCAATATTGAATGCAGGGATTTATTTTCAAAGCCCACAAATGGGTATTGGAATATCAGCAAATAACATAAATGAGCCCACAGCAAAATTAGAATTTGAAGGAAATAGTACAAATTTTGACTTCAATAGAAATTATTTTTTTATTTTTGCGTACAATTTCGAGCTAGGAAGCTCGTTTGTTGTTTACCCCTCATTATTTGCAAAGTCAGATTTATACGAACATCAAGTAGAATTTTCGACTATTATCAAGTATAATGACAATATATTTGGGGGAGCATCGTTTAGAGGATATGATTCTAGTAGTATTGATGCGATTGTCTTTATCGCAGGTTTCAAATTAAATGAGAAAGTTACTTTTGCTTATTCTTATGATATGACTTTATCAGAATTACAAAATGTAAGCAAAGGTTCCCATGAAATTAGCTTAAATTACAATTTAAACAAATCGATTGGAGCAGGAATCCCTCCAAATATAATATACAATCCTAGGTTTTTATAGGATATAATATTATTCTTGCAGAAAATACATTGACCAAACTGAATTAATAAATCTTTTACTTTAAAAAAGAGATAATATCGATTAATCAATATTCAATGAAATATTACGTTGTTTGATCGTATTTTGACTTATACTAAACAAAAATCAAATTTTAATTTTTGATTTATGTTTTAAAGAAACTATATTTACGTTTGCTTTTTTTTAGCTTAGTATATTTAATCTGAAGGAAAACTCGGGTGTTAAAATGAAAAAACTATTGAAATTTTCGACAGTACTATTGTTACTAGTCGTCATCGCTTCCTCTTGTGGAACTCGCCAAAACGGTCAACTCATTGGAGTTTTTGATCGTCCTGCCTGGAAAGGTATCAACCCTTATGGAATGGTCTATGTGCCCTCTGGAACATTACACATTGGTCCAAGTGACCAAGATGTAACCAGTACCTACGTACAAAGGCAGAAATCTATCTCTATTCAAGGGTTTTATATGGATGATACAGAAATAACCAATAATGAGTATCGCCAAATGGTTTATTGGATTAGAGACTCTATAGCCCATACTCTCATGGAAAACCTTTATGAGACCGATGATGGAGAAGAGATTATCGATTGGGAAAGTGAAATAGACTGGACTGATGAAACTCTTGAAGAACTCTATTATCAAGGAGATGATAAATTCGCAGGTAAAAAAGAACTAGATGTTGGAAAGCTAGAATATGAGTACCAGTGGTATGATTGGCAAAGAGCCGCTCATGATAAGGTCTCTAGTCGAACTTCATTTATCAAAAAAGATAAAGTATTAGTATATCCTGATACACTAGTTTGGATTCGTGATTTTGCTTATTCTTATAATGAGCCAA
>CAYTVR010000248.1:0-11171 GCA_964441245.1 uncultured Saprospiraceae bacterium
TACACCATCCGGGCAAGCATTGAAGGTCATTGTAACTTCTGTACAGCTTACCACTGGTGCAGTGGTGTCTTCGATGGTGACGACTTCGTTACAAGTCGCTGTATTACCAGCCGCATCTGTTGCGGTCCAGGTTCGTGTGATCACTTCCGTGTTGCCACAGCCAGGAACGCTGGCGTCGACGAAGGTAAGAACTGGTGGTGCAGGGCCACAGACATCCATAACCATGGGCGTTCCAAAAAATATTAAGGTATCAAGACCACATTCGATTGTTCGCGAAGGAAGGCAGGTAATTGTTGGAGGAGTCGTATCTTCAATTGTGATATCTTGCGTACAAGTTGCCACAAAAGGGAAAGTGGGAATTATCGTTGACCAAACTCTGTCAATTTGAATTGTACCAAAAGAATCGGTAACAATAAGATCTATAAAAGTTACCGCTCCGCCACTTGCTGCAGTCGCAACTCCTAAAGCAGTTGGGTCAATAGGATCTCCGCATTCTACGGTCGCATCAGGAGGACAGGTAATCTGAGCCTCCACTCCTTGGACTGTGCCGAGGGTGAAAAGCAATAGTGCTAATGCGGCATAGAGCATCGAGCAATTCCGTTTCAAATGTAATGGTTCTTTTTTCATAATTTAAGGTTGAGGTTAAGAGGGTTAAAAAATGTTCAATAAAAATGGGTTATAAAAAATCAAGTCATTATTGGCATTTCTACGGTGGCTACACATAGACATAACAGTCTAACTACAAAATTGAAATCAATCAATTTTAGATTCAGAAAACTGCTGTCAATTGAATATAAATCGACGAGCAAGCAGGCTATTCACCAATACATCTTGAGGTGCCTGAGGTTTGTTAGACCTTGGCAATCATCAGAAATACGGGAACATTCAAACTTAAAAAAGGAAGCGGATTCCTTTCTCTATGTAGATATTGTGTTGGTTTTTAAAAATCAAAAAACAGATCATTCAAACAACTCCATAATTGTTTGAAGATCATTTCCATAAAGTAGCATTTATTCAAAAAGACCACTTACGGTGATTGGTCGCTCGTACGATCTTATAAGAATAAATGCTAACAAGTGTCAGTTTTTGAAAAATAAACCTTGTTAATAATACAGCGCTCCACTGCTATTAAAAATAAGGTTTTTTAGATAGGTGACTTTGGATAAAAGATGTAATGAAGTCGTTTAAAATAGCGTTGGCGTTTAAAGGATACTCCTTTGTTCGCTACGTTAATAATTTACTGTAAAGATATGGGCAAAAGAAAACACTTTGTAGAACAAAACCGACCTTAACGATAAATTTTCCGACTGCATTATAAAAAAACCGTCATGAATGGAATATTTTTGAGGGAGGGTGTGGAAGGAAAGGATAAATGCGGAGGATTGTTGTTTGTAAGTACCTTGTTTTGGGTAGAAGAAGACGTCGTTAAATGCTGAAATAAATTTGAATTCGAGCCTTTTCATTTTTAATAGCTAAAATGAGAAAGCTCGAATTCAATAATTTAACAAGAGTAATTTATTGATATATTATCTACTATTTGGTTCTCGTTGAAAATCTCCCAACTTGGGGTATTTAAAAAAAGCAAGTGCTATACCGGCTTTAAACTGCATGATTGATTGTTGAAAATAAATATTATATTGATCTGATCCCCAATAGCCTGCTTGAAGAAATAACGCGGTACTGGGCGTGCCATTCATTCGCCAGAATAAGGTTCCATATAAATTGAGCCTTCTAAAATCTAGATAAGGAACGGATTCTTGTGCTACTAAATTCCCATCATTATATTCTGGATCTAAAATATATTGGAAATTTCCGACTAACCTAAATCTTTCCTTAGCTTGGAATGGCGTTACCTGAATATAATTATTTGCTTGGCCATTAGATTCTGAGGCTGTGCTTCGTACGAACTCTCTAAATGCTGGTATCCATGAAAGACCACTCTGCAAATTTAGTCGAAAACGTCCATATAGATTGTACTCGAGAAAATCTTGATTGGTTAATATGTCTGGCCAATGTATTTCGAGACTTGCTCGCCAATATAATCTTTTGTTGTAAGGAAACTCTGGAAGCATTATGTTAGACGTAATTTTTTCTACTGGGCCAGATTCTCCTGTCAAAGGTTCTCGAGTCGGCGCTCGTGCTCTATAATCTCTTATACCTCCGTAAATCAGCTCAAATACTACCTGTTCGCCAAAGTTACCATTGTAAACATTAATATCTCCGTATTCTGCATTGTGAACTCTTATCGACGGATCATCATAAAATTCTGGGCCGTCCTGACCATTAGAATGATGAAAAGCACTAATCCCAAAAAATGTACTGGTCTGCCTATATAAAGGAGCCCCATTTTCAAAAGAAGTATCTCTTACATAAAACCAATTTCTAGGAGAAAAGTAGTAAGTAATTCTTGGCATATAGCTTGGTGTTCTGACAGGTAGTGAGATATCACCTTTTATTCTACCATCTGCGCTTCCAGGAGCATTTCCATCATTTAAAAAGAGTCTTATTTTGAATTGAGGAATCAAATGGATTGTATGTAAAAAATTATTTGTATACCACCTCTTTCCCCCTAGAGCGATAGGAATCTGAATATCTGCATCTATAACAGAAGGTTTTTTATTACGTCCATTAAGATTAATCGTATAATTTGCCAAAGGAGAAATTGTCGATGGTTCAGCTATACTGGTCATGATATTGAAAAAGCTTAGGCTCTTAAATCTATTGTCAATTTGCTCACCTATATTATAGTGTTCAATGTTTGCAAGTTGAGTATTTGCATTATAAGTGTAAGGAACAATAGGCCTACCGTTGATCGTTTGGGACGGATCTGGTGGAGTATGCTGAGCATTAGCATTATGCATTAATATAAAAGAAAGGATTATTAGAAAATAGAGCTTGAAATTTAAAAGATTTGACATAACTTTGGTTCTTTAAAGTTGAAAATTCGTTCTGAGAACCTATTCAGGTTTTATGTATCAAGCTGTAATCTCACATTATTAATTGAAGCTGATTTCAAGATTTTTGTCTTCCATAGTTTAGGCTATGAAAGAAAAAAATCATTTCTTCAGCATCAATTCTGGCATGACTTTGCTTCTGTCGACAAAATTTAAACAGGTTCTAAGTATTTATGTAAAATTATAGGAAGGTAACCTCCTAAGTCGGTTAACTTAATTATTCATAACAACAACATATGAAAAACGCTATCTATTTTTCAATATTTGTTTTAGCCTTTTTAGCATCATGTAAAATGCCTCCTTTGCATCCTTCGCATATGGTATATCAGGAAATTAAAACCGGTCCAGGACCTGAAGATATGGTGTTGGATACCAATTTTGCTTCTCCTCGTTTATTAATTGGCTGCAATTTCAGGCGACCAAAAGAACGAAGAAAATTAAAGCGCTCTGCGGAAATGAGAAGTGAGATTGGAATTTACCAATATGTAATTGGTGATAAAGGTTATTCTTCAAAAATATTACCACGGTATCGTGATTCCGCTTACTCTTTCAATCCATTGGGTATGAGTATTGCAACCGTCAATGATACGCTTTGCCTCTATGTTATCAATAAGTATAGTAAAGAAAAAGGCGATGCTGTTTTTAGGTATATGCTGACCCAAGACAGTCTTATTCTCTTAAAAGCGTATTTCGATGAAAAAATCCAGTCCTTAAATGCCATGTATGTTCAATCTGATGGAAGTTTTTATGGCAGTAATGATTTTCAAAAAGGACCTTGGAAGTACCTAAAAAAAACACCTGTAGTCTATTGTAATGCAGAAGGGAAATGTCAGTATGTTACCTCTAAACTAAAATTCCCCAATGGTATTGGAATCCGTAGTGATTCTTTTTACTTAGCCACTACCAGACAAAACCAACTCTTACAATTTAAGGTAGAAAAAGATGGAACGCTGAGTAATAAAAAAATAATTTGGAATAAAAAGGGACAGGATAATTTAAAATTTTATGGTCGAAAACTAGTTATTCCAGTTCAGTTATCACCCATAAGATTTTTAGGGCATCGCCTAAATTCTAAATACAAATCTCCCACGGTTGTTTACCTTCTTGATCCGGAAAAAAATTTATTATCAAACCCACCTAAGCCAATTTATCAGAACAATGGGGAACAAATAAATACTGGTTCAACGGGAATTATATTCAATGGTAAATTATATATCTCTCAAGTATATGATCCATTTATTATAGCAATTGATTATCTGGAATAAGGGCATAACCATTCGGTCGGGCGAGCTCCGTTTTCCAGATTCGTCTAAAATCAAAACAAACACTTTAAAAATACCAAATTACTTATTCCTACAATGTTTATAAAATCAATTTGATTTCATTGAAATATGATTTTTGGTAGCGTCTTTACTGTTTTTTCCAAAATCTATTTCGAATACATGAGCATATTTACCTGCTATATTCTTAGGGAAATTTACGTGTAATCCTTTACTGTCCTGAGTCCATTTAATTTTTTCATTACTTCCCAACATTTTTACATTCATCACATCCCAATTACAATATTTAGATGCTTTACCTACAGATCTAATAGTAGATTTCATATTCTTTGGAGTGTCCATTACAATGGCATATAATTTTCCATCTTTGGTCGTAAAACGAATATCTTCAGATAAAAAAGCATCTTGCTTTTTAGTCTCTGAAAAATAACCTTCTTCCGATTCTGTAGGTCCTTCTCCAAATGTTTTCCAACAGCGTGTCCCATAAATTGCATCCCCATTTACCTTTAACCAATTTCCTATTTCCATCAAAATTTCCGC
This sequence comes from uncultured Saprospiraceae bacterium, assembly GCA_964441245.1. GTDB lineage: Bacteria > Bacteroidota > Bacteroidia > Chitinophagales > Saprospiraceae > JALZUU01. Next base: position 4,775 of record CAYTVR010000248.1, read on the forward strand.
TTGATCAGGCGGAATAGTTCCGTCTGCTTTTGGACCAACATTGAGCAACATGGTTCCGTTTTTACTAACGATATCAATAAGGTCATCGACCAAAGTATTCGCGTCTTTTGTTTCCCAATTGGAAACATGTCCCCAAGAGTTTTTTCCGATGGAGGTATCGGTTTGCCAAGTATGCTTTTTGATACCAGCCATTTTCCCCCTCTCTAAATCATATACAATGGTTCCCTCAGGAAAAGATTGATATTTATGGTTTTTATCCTGAATCACTACATCCGTATTTCTTTCCAAACCTTTGTTGTAGTAATAAGCTGCTAATTTGGGATGATATGCTTTCCACTCTGGACTATCCCAATAAAAATCAAACCAAAGGATATCAGGGTTGTAATTATCAATCAAATCAACGGTTCTGTCCCACCACAGTCCTTTAAATTCCTCTGAAACAGGTTCTTTTAAATCCTTTCCTTTCTTGCTGTATAAATCCGCATAAGCTGGATCAACCGTATCAAAATGATCTTTTTTGTTGTAGAATGACCAGTTGAAAGCATAGTGACTAGAAGCTCCCATAATCAATCCTTGCTTTCTTCCTTCCTTAAAAAGCTCTCCCAATACATCTCGTTTTGGTCCCATATCCTTGGAATTCCACCTACTTGTATTTGAGTCATACATAGCAAAACCATCGTGGTGATCCGCTACGGGAATAACATATTTAGCGCCCGCTTTTTTAAACAAAGAAATCCAATTATTTGCATCAAATTTTTCTGCTTTGAACATTGGGATGAAGTCTTTGTAACCAAATTGTTTCTGGTCTCCATACTTCCCCTTGTGATGTGTGAAAACTTTACTTGGGCCTTCTGAATGTAATTCTAATGTAGCAGAGAATGTAGCTGTATCCATATACATTAAACGTGGATACCATTCACTCCCAAAGGCAGGTACAGAATAAACACCCCAATGGATAAAAATGCCAAATTTAGCATCAGAATACCAATCTGGAATTTGATATTGAGCTAATGACTCCCAATTAGGTTCATATTTTTTTGTATCTGAAGTAGTAGTTGTTGTTGCGGAGGCAGCTACTGTACTAGCGTTATTCTTCGGAGTTTCACATCCTACAAATACTAAAACCATCAAACTAGCGAATATTAGCTGGTAAAAATTCCTTGGTAAATAAGTCATCTTCTGTTTTCTTTTTAATTATTCTATTTGAAGATTAAAGATTAATATATATCCCTTTTTAGTGTGCAATAAAAGATTATCATTCTAGTACAAATGATTCATATTTATTTTGCCCCCCCTAAAATGAGCTGTTTATCAGGGTTTTGTGACTGAAATTCAATAGCATGTGCTTCATTTATGCCTGTTTTCCATGCATATATTTTTTCAAGCTTTGAAAAACCAGATAAGGCTGATAAAGTATTTATAGTAACATCGGTATTATATAAATTGAGGGTTGCTAAGTTCTTTAATGGCCTTAAAGATTGAATACCTACATCTGAAATAGGGTTATTATCTAGCCGAAGCTTACTTAAGTTTGTCATTCCCTTTAAATAAGCCAGTTCTTCATCTTTAATAGATTGATTGGATAGATTGAGCCATAAAATCTGGGATTGAAATTCTTTTAATAACTGAATCCTTTCCCTATTGGTCATATCTACATCTTTGGGTGGGTGCTTCATGGTAACTTCCAATTGCTCAAAATGTCCACCTAATGAACGGACAACAATCCCAACCTTTGCCAACATATTTATTTGATCTTCTGAAATAGCTGGCTCCCCCGAGGAGGACGCTAAAGCGGATGCTTGAAGATTTAGCTTTTGACTCACCACTTGACGTAATTCCTCCGAACTTTCAACCTCCACTACCCTCTTGTCAAAAGTATGTGCTGTATTTTCAATCCACCATGCAATAATCATTAATTCCTCTTCGGAAAGGGGCGTTTTTCCATCTGGAGGCATAAACTCCTCTGTCTCTGGAGACAAAGTGACTCGTCTGTACAATTCACTTTCTTCCAAATTTCCAGCGACTAGAATGGGTCCATGTTTTCCACCTTTCAAAAGCTGTTTTGGACTGTCCATTCTGAGTTTCCCTTTTTGTTTTCCAGCATTGTGACAACTCACACATTTTTTTTCTAAAATGGGTTGGACAAGGTGTTGAAAAACAAAGGTGGAATCAACAGAAGTGGCTGGTGGTATTTTCTCTTTTTTCTCCTTCCAGGGTGCATGTTCTGTAAGGTAGGTCTCTCCATGAGTTAGATTACCGCCTAAATGGCCTGCAACAGTAAGAAGCATCATTAGCAAGAACTGACTGCTTAGTGCAACACTTTTATTGTAATTTATTTTTATAAAATAACAACTAATACCCAAAAGGGCCACTCCAATTCCTAACCACTGATGCCACCAAAGAGTGTTGTTATCATAATCGCCACTGTAAGAAAGTAAAAACCCTAACAATGCTGCCACAGATGCACTGATACTTCCTATCAATAAAGCGAAGGGAATCGCATTATCAACATTCTTATACTTTTTGTATCTCGATGCTAGCTCCATCAAGAAGGCCAACATAAAAATACCAATCGGTAAGTGGACCACTAGTGGATGAAATCGACCGAAAAATATAGATAGATCTTCCATCAGGTACTTATATTCTTTCTAGTTTGACAGGAGGTGTTTGGTAAGCATTCCATTGACAAACATACACATTTTCATCTCCATCAATACAAACATCATGTCCATGGCAAAATACTTTTTCTTTTCCTTCTGCTTGAAACATTTGCTGTAACTGACCCTCTTTATAAACAGGTGCCTCCCCTCCTGGGTTGGACACTACTTTATTGTCTTTGTCCAAAATAGTTAAGAACCCCGTATTCCGTTCCCATCCTTTTCCTTCCCTGGTCGTTGACCAACAAACCCCGGCATAAATATTTTCTCCATTCAAAACTGGTCGACAAACAAATGCACCAGGTAAATGTATTGTTTTTAAATATTTCCCATCCAAAGAAAAATATTTGAAGGAATGTTCGTTGCGAGAGGTTACAACCAAAGTAGGATTTGCAGGATCACGACTATCAATAGCAACCCCATGAGCATTACTTAAATTGTGGTCTTTGTTTGCATTATTTTTTCCACCAAAATGACGAATGTATTCCCCATCTTGATTGTATTGAATGATATAATCTGAACCATAGCCGTCAGCGACATAAAAGTCACCATTTGGAGCAACTGCCACTTCGGTTGGCATAAAGGGTTCCTCTTTTTTATAAATGCCAATTGTTTTTGGATGACCTATATTAAAGATTACTTTTCCGTCATTCGTCATTTTTAGTACTTGTCCTGATTGCTTATGCCACTTTGCTTTTTCATCTTGAAACCATCCACAATCCACTACAAATAAATTGTCTTCTCCACCGTCTTCGCTTAAAGTCAATCCATGTCCTCCGGGGAATTGAGTTCCCCAGGTATCTAGTAATTTCCCAGATTTATCGAAGATCAAAATATTATTTTTGACATTATCACCAATCATAAGCAACCTACCTTTTCCGTCCATCACCATTTCATGGCAATTGAAAAGCGGTGTAAATTGAGGACTTATCTTTGCCCATTCCTTATGAACTTTGTAACGAAATTCTCCGTGCCCGATGATAAGGTCATCAATGAATTGTGGGCGATGAATGATATTAAATCCAAACACTGTGGAAGCAGGAGTACTTGCTAGAGCAAGGGTTGATTGTTTTAAAAAGCTTCTCCGTTTCATTTTGTAAATGACTTGAATTGGTATAAAAATCAGGGATGATTGACTAATAAAAAACCTCCTATGAATCTTTTGAACAATGATGATGTTCAAATTCGCATAGGAGGTTTATTTATCTTCCTAGTATTTTAAAGATGGGATTGTTCTACTAAGTGTGTCAATCCTCTCGCAGCCCTTGAATCCCAAAAGGGAAATCTGCCCGCTGACACACTTTATGGAACGGTCCCTTAAAGATTGCTCTTTACCTTTTTACAAATTTAACTACTTCTACGCTTCCTTCATTTTGTATTTGTAAAAAATACATACCGCTTGCAAGGCCGGAAGTATTTATCTCTTGGAAACCATTTTCAAAATTAAGATCATTTGAATATACCATTTGACCTGATTGATTAATAATATCGACCGTCATAACTCTACCAGAAACTTGAATAGTAAGCTTATCTTGTACAACAGTAGGGAGGATAGATATCTCGTTAGCAGATCTAATTCTTGTCGAGACAATATTACTATGTGCAAATTTTCTATCATAGTCCACTTGCTTCAACCGATAATAATTAATTCCATTTTGAGGAGATTCATCAACAAAGGTATATTCATTCCTAAGGTTAGAAGTTCCGTTTCCATCAATCTTTCCTATTTTTCGAAAATCAGTACCATTGTTACTGTGCTCAATTTCGAAATAATCGTTATTGATTTCTGAAGCCGTCATCCATTTTAAAACAGAAGTTTTATCCTTTACAGCTGCGTTAAAACTAATTAATTCAACAGGTAGTGGTCCCCCACCTGATATTCCCCCTCCACCTCCTCCAGAAAATGAGGATACCTGGTATCTTGCAATATTCAAATCACAATCAGCTTCAGAAAGCCAAGTAGTTTGACTAGCACCAGCTCCGTTAGCTAAAATAACAACTTCTGATGTCTCAATATCTGCAATGTTAAGTGGTGGATCACTTGATGTTACTTTGTACATATACATTTCGCTTTGACCAGCGAGTGCACTACCTCCATTAGCGACTAAAGAGTTATTCACTTCATCATATTCATCATCCGTATAATAAAATAAAACCTCAACAGGAGATGAAATAGAGGTATTAACATCATATACTCTTCTCATGAGAGAAGAACCACCCGCTATATCAATAAACCCTGTCCCATCAGCAAAATGCTCCGCTTCGGAAGCGCCAAAAGAAACAGAAACATCGCTCTCCGTAATATCTACATTTTCAAGTCCTACAAGCATATTTCCTCCATTCATGTAATAAGTTATCCCATCAGCGTAGGTGATTTTAGCATCAGCAGTTACGGTTGTATTTGCTGCATAAGGTACAGCTTCTCTGGCACCGTGTGCTTGCCCCCAACGTTCGTAGTGAGTTTCTGTGTTGACAGCACTATATTCTCTACCACCCCAAGTGAATACTCCCATTTGATCAACAGCTAATTGACCATTTAGCTCGGTTTGCTCTGCCGAAGCAAAATCCTTTCTCCAAGAGTATTGAAAATAATCACTATTATAGAGAGGAAATTTGATGGTAAAGATGCCATTTCCTTCGTTAAGCAAGGGAATTTGCATAAAAGATCCATTCAATGCAAACAAGGCATTTGTAGTTTGAAGTTGGTGTGTGGCTCCTCCTGAGCAACTCGCGTCCAAATTAAAAGTGACATCTTTTCCATTACATAATGTGCAATGGCCAAAAGCATTTCTAACAATTCTATCTGGCAGTCCTGAAAAATTCTCTTTTCTAATGTCTCCATTACTGAATGCAACCTTACATCCGTAGAAGTTTTCTCCCCAATTATTACCAAGGGCTTCCGTAATAGTAGTTGCAGGAGTAGTTTCCATTTCTGCTTGATAATACCATCGTATATCAGAACTACCAGCTCCACCATTATTTGAATAGTCATAAGTGTAAATGCCTGATCCAGGAGCAGTTTCAGTCATAGCATATGTAGTATATCCAGTTCTATCATTACCAGGTATACCATTATCACCATCAATTTCACTCCAGGCTCTTAGGTTTATTGAGCTAATCAAATTAGGATCAACATAAGGCTCAGAACAATTCAAGTCAACTTGAAATCGTACAATCCCGGAATTTTGTGCATGTAGCGTGAGAAAAGAGAAGAGGGTCAATACAACAATTGTAAATGTCCGTTTCATAATTTTAAAAGTTTAAATAGTTTTGTTTTTTAAATAGTCTTTGAAAAAAGTAGTTAATTGGACAGTAACAATATCGCAACTATTAGGATTGGCATGTGGAACAAATGTTTAAAACACTACTACAGATGAATTTCAAAGAAAAAACAAGATCATATGTATTTTCTTTATATTTTTAAAATAACAAAAGTTCTAGGGGGGGGGGCGCTTGATGAGGGATGAGGGTGTGCGACCTGCTGGGGTTAAGTTGTGTCGGCCTTCAGGTCACTTTTTAATTAGAAATATCATTCTTCCAACTGCTTATACTCCTTCGCCAACTTTGAAAATCCTACCTCCACGCCGTTCCGCATTTCTTGATGCAATTCCGGTTTCTCTTTTATGACCCATTCCATAATATCAACTGAGATGGGATGAACAGGTTTGTAAATCTCGCTTACCGGGGTCATTGCCATTTCCTCTTTGGATATTATTTCTCTTAATTGATCTAGCTTTTCT
>CAYTVR010000249.1:0-11109 GCA_964441245.1 uncultured Saprospiraceae bacterium
AGTAATTGAATGCGAGAATAATTGAATTTTGAATGAGACCCGCTAACGTATTAAGAATGATTGAATTCTGATTAACTGAATTTTGAATGCCTTCTAACGCGAATTTCACGATAAAGGGTATTCAATTATTCAAAATTCATTCATTCAATCATTTTACCCATTCAACTACTCCTCTAAGCCTTTCAATAGATCAGGTAAACGTCTCAAAGCTGCTAATTTTTTATGATGTGCTCGCAACTCTTCTGCAGGAATACCGAAGTAAATTTTATCACCTTTCAATGATTTTGAAACACCAGATTTAGCTGCAATTACCGCTTTCTTTCCGATGCGTATATTTTGGGCAATACCCACTTGACCATAGCAAACCACTTCATCTTCTAAAATCGTTTTTCCTCCGATACCGACTTGCGCTGCGAGCAAACAGTTTTTACCAATAACTACACCATGGCCGATGTGCACTTGTGCATCAAGTTTACTTCCTTCGCCGATAATTGTATCTCCTGAAACACCTCGACTGATTGTACAACTAGGGCCAATGTCTACATGATCTTCAATCAATACTCTTCCTCCTGTACACCATTTTTTATACTGATCAGAATAGCGTTTAAAATAAAAAGCATCTGCTCCGATTACAGCACCAGATTGAATGGTTACATGATTTCCAATTATACAATGCTCTCGGACGACGGCGTTGGATTGAATATAACTATATTGACCTATGCGAACATTGGGACCTATAATTGCATTGGGTTCAATGATGGTTGATGGATGAATAAGCGCAGATTCACTTATTGGACTAGAAAGTGCTTGAAAAGGTCGATGTTCAATGACCAAGTTATTATAAGCTTCAAAAGGATGCTCACATACGAGTAGAGCTTTCCCTGGTGGACATGCTGTAACTTCATTGAGTATGATAATGGAAGCCGCTGACTTTAGTGATTTGTCAAAATATTTTTTTACATCTACAAAAGTAATATCGCCTTTTTTTACTTTATGAATTTCATTAATTCCGATTGCCATCAAACTTTCATCACCGATAATTTTTGCACCAATTTTTTGAGCGATATCAGTAATAGGGATAGGATTCGGAAATTTCATTTTATCTCATTTTTTATTTTCAAATCAATAACCAAATCTTTCTAATGCGCTTGTAGCCAATTTTCACCAGTATCCATCCCAACTAAAATAGGAACTTGTAAACCGGGCATTGCATTTTTCATTTCATTTTCGATGATAGGTCGTACTTTTTCTAACTCAGGTTTGTACACATCAAAAACCAATTCATCATGAACTTGAAGAATCATTTTTGTTTTGAAATTACCTTGCTTCAATGCTTTGTGAATATTGATCATCGCAATTTTTATCATGTCAGCTGCAGAACCTTGAATAGGAGTGTTAATAGCTATTCGCTCCGCATTGCTTCTGATTAGTCCATTTCTAGAATTGATGTCTCGGAGCTTTCGTTTTCGACCTAACATGGTTTTTACATATCCATTTTCTTGAGCGAACTGAACGATCTCATCCATATAAATTTTTAAGCCATTATATTGTGTAAAATAATTAGCGATCAATTCGGTAGCTTCTTTTCTTTTAATATCTAGCTGTTGCGAAAGGTTGGTCGCTCCAGCGCCATAGATGATGGAAAAGTTGACCGTTTTAGCATTTCGTCTTTCATCCGGAGTGACTTCTTCAAGTGTTTTTCCATACACTTTTGCCGCGGTAGCTTGGTGAATGTCATGGCCTGCTTGAAACGCTTCGATCATAGCTTCGTCCTTACTCATTTCGGCGATAAGCCGCAACTCAATTTGCGAGTAATCTGCAGCCAAAAGAATATGATCTTTGTCTCGTGGAATAAATGCTTCTCTCACTTTTCGACCTTGTTCTGTTCTAATTGGAATGTTTTGTAAATTCGGATTATTAGAACTTAATCTTCCTGTAGCCGCCAATGCTTGATTGAAGGACGAGTGAATGCGTCCTGTTTTAGGATTCACCATTTTGGGTAAAGCATCTACGTAGGTCGATTTAAGTTTTGCTAAACCTCGATAGGTTAATATTTTTTGAACAAAAGGATATTCTTTTGCTAATTCGGTCATTTTACTTTCATCGGTAGAAAACTGTCCTGTTTTAGTTTTTCTCCAACGATAAGGAATTTCCATTCTTTTAAAAAGAATTTGCCCGACTTGTTTTGGGGAGGCGATATTAAAAACTAATCCAGCTTCATCATGAATTTCTTTTTCAATTTTTTTAATCTCTGCTTCTAATTCTACGGAATATTGATTTAGAAAATCTTGATTTAGATTGATGCCTTCATATTCCAAGTCGACTAAGACGTTGATTAAAGGTTCTTCGAGTTCGTTGTATAGTTTTTCTAATTTCTCCTCTTTTAATTTTGGAGCTAATGCTTCTTTTAGTTGGAAAGTGACATCCGCATCTTCTGATGCGTACTCGGATGCTTTTTCAACAGGGACATCACGCATGGTCAATTGTTTCTTACCCTTTTTACCAATCAAAGTCTCGATAGAAACGGCTTCGTAGCCTAAGTAAGCTTGCGCTAAATAATTCATATTGTGGCGCAATTCAGGCTCTAGTAAATAATGTGCAACCATGGTGTCAAAGTATTTTCCTTTTAGTTCAACATCATACCATTTCATGATTAATGCATCGTACTTTAGGTTTTGTCCTATTTTAGAAATATTTTCATTTTCAAAAATAGGTTTGAATTCATTCACAATGGCTTGTGCCTCTGATGGATCGGCAGGAATAGGAACGTAGTGACCTTCGTGTTTTTTTATAGAAAAAGAAATACCGACTAGTTCTGCTTCATTCGCGTCGATGCCGGTGGTTTCAGTGTCAAAGCAAATCGTTTTTTCTTTCGATAAAATTTGAATTAATTCGGCTCTTTTTTCTTTGGTATCTACTAAATGATAAGTGTGATCAACATTGTTAATGTTTTTAGTAGCCACGGCATATTCAGGGCTAGTATTTTTTTTGACGGTTTGCTTTCCTACGTTTGCATTTCCAAAAAGGTTCCCTTGTTGTCCAGCTGCAGGTGCAGCGTTGGCATCTTCGCCAAGAATATTTCGTCCTAAGGTTCGGAATTCTAATTCTCTAAATAATTCGGTTAATGCTTCTCGGTTGAAAGGTTCTACTTTATATCTTTCGGCATCAAACTGAACGGGAACATTGATATCGATTGTTGCCAAAACTTTAGATAATCTACCTTGTTCTTCAAATTGAATGACCTTTTCTTTTTGCTTTCCTTTTAGTTGATCTGTATTTTCAAAGATGCCTTCCATCGAACCAAATTGTTTTAATAATTTGACTGCAGTCTTAGCACCAATACCTGGGATACCTGGAATATTATCGACAGCATCTCCTTGCAAGCCTAAGATATCAATGACTTGATCCACTCGTTCAATGTCCCATTTTTCGAGTACTTCTTTTCTGCCTAATATTTCTACATCTGCACCAGATCTTCCTGGTTTGTACATGAATACCTTGTCAGAGACCAACTGTGCATAATCTTTATCCGGCGTCATCATATACACATTAAAACCTTCTTTTTCCGCTTGTTTGGCTAAAGTGCCGATGACATCATCTGCCTCAAATCCTTGCATGGTAACTACTGGAATGTTGAAAGCTTCGATAATTTTTTTGATATAAGGAATGGCAATTGAAATAGGTTCTGGTTGAGCTTCTCTATTGGCTTTGTATTCCTTATACATTTCATGCCGGAAGGTTGGGCCTTTGAGGTCGAAAGAAACAGCGATATGAGATGGTTTTTGATTTTTAAGGATACTCCAAAGGTATCGAGTAAAACCAGTGACTGCTGAAACATCCATTCCTTTAGAGTTGACTAAAGGACGAGTGATGAATGAATAATGAGCCCGATAAACTAAGGCATGACCATCTAGAAGGAATATTTTTTTTTCTGACATAGTATTTGGTTTGACCAATAGGAGAGAAGACGAAAGATACGTTTCCTCTGTAAATTCAAAATGAGGAGTCGCAAGATAAGGATGAAGCAGTAGATAACCTAAGAAATGATCTTAAAATGAAAAAGCCCATTCCCGAGGGAATAGGCTTTCTGAATCTCTTTCAAGCTGATAGAAAAAATCAATAGAGTATTAACTTTTTGGGATTATCGCCTGTTACGAGATTTTATCTAATATACTAAATGATTTTCTTACAAAGTGTAAGATAAACCAAGTGTGTAGAAAGTTTGTAAATCTTGGAATTCGAAGTCAGCATCACGAATACCAAAAGTAAGTCCAACACCAATTCCATCCCATACTTGGAAAGAAAGTGTATTTAACCAGGTGTATTCGAATAAACCTGCATCACGCATGATGATATCACCAGCATCGTTGGTTAAAGCATTTCCAAATTTATCAACACTTTTCAAAGAGGTTTTCTTGTCGTTGTAAGGAATGAAAGAAGTTAATGTAGAAGACCAAGCTACTTTTCGGCCACTGATGCTAAATTCATCTTGATAATCCGCACGTAATTTTGCACCAATAGATCCTTGAGAATCTGCATCACCGTCAGCAGACCAAGCGATGTGATAATTCAATGGGTGAATCACAACTACAAGGTTAGGAATTGGCTTCCAAGTTACTCCAACTCCGATATCAAATGTACCAGGCTCTAAGAAGTTACCGATAGAAGTATTCAATTCAGCTAATCCTGAAATGGCGATTTTTTCTGTTAACTTATATCCAGCTAAAGAAGATACGTTTAAAAGATCGACAGTTCCTTGATCGAAAAGGTCATCATCTTCATCAAGAATATCAATGTCTTGCCAAGCTTTGTTGATGATTAATTTATTGTTCCAGAAATACTTTTTCGCTTCTCTATTTGCAAATCCAGTTACACCAATCGCTAATGCAGAAGAGGAAGAAGTTGGATTTGGACTTGCAATCCATTTGTTTGAATTACCAAAATTAAGACCAACTAAACCAGAAACACCAGTGTTCCAACCAGAAAGAATTGTGATTTCATTTGCCAAAGCATCGATGTCACCTTGGAAAGCTGCCGCTTCATCCGCTTTTGCTTTTTGTTGAGCTTCTAAATCTGCTTTTTTAGCTTTGAGTTCCTCTAGTGACATATCTTGAGCAGAAAGCAAGTTGACACTACATAATACCATCGTGAGGAGTAATAATCTTTTTATCATTTTTTAAGAGTTTTGATTACAAAAAAATATTAATTAAATATGGTTTATAACATATAAATTTTTATTACTAAACTGTAAAGCTTAGTAGTGTTCAAGGGACAATTAAAAGTGTTGGTTAATTAGGTATTGAGATCAATAATTAAAATAAATATTGATCAATTCCTTTTGGATATTTAATATTGGGGTTGTGTTTGTAACGCTTAGCTTTCGTGAATTTCAACGTTTTCAGCAGATAGTTTTTTAAGCGGTACGATGACTCTTTTGCTTTCAGCCTGCAATATTAGTGAATTATTATCAATGTCAATAATTTCACCGGTGATTCCTTCAATAGAAATGAGGTCACCGATTTTGAATTTATCTCGACTATAGAATGAAGCTAGAAAATTAGCCATCATATCTTTAGAGGCTATTCCATAACCTAATGCAAAGGCAAATACGCCACCTGCAAGGACTACAGATAGGTTAGACATGATAAAATCTGTATTGATTCCAGCTTGAGTTAAAGCACTTACAAAAACGGTTAAGAAGATAAACCAAAAAACAAAACCCGCTATTAGTTTGGCTGAAGGGATACCTAGTGATGCACAGATGGTAGAGATAATATTTTTAATAGCATCTGCGATAAAAGTTCCAAACATTAATACAATGGCTGCGGTCAATAACCTAGGAACAAATGCTAATATATTTTGCATTAGCTCAGAGATGGCAGGCATGTCCAAAATTTCTGCAGAAGCAAGAGAGAAGAAGAGTAATAACAAATAGTAAAAAATTTTAGAAATAACTGTGCTCGGAACTATTTTTATTCCGGTTTTCTCTACAATATCTATATCATTGAGCTTCTGAGCCAATTCATCAATAGGAGATTTTACTAATACCTTGTGAATGATGCTGGAAACTACTTTAGCGATGATCCATCCTACTACAAATACAACAACAGCCGACAATAATTTCGGAAGTGTATTTAAAAAACTATCGTATAGATTTTCTAAAATTTCAAATATCGCACTGTTTTGCAAAAATAACATAGTGTCTATCTTTTGAGCGGTTCTTTTATTAATACGAACCTTTTGGAGTTATACTAATTTCTTTTTGAATTTCCTTTTGGAGTATCATCTACATCTGTGTCAGACTCTCCGTTTTCAAATTGGCTAACACCTCTGGAACTACCCAAGAAAGCGCTGATTACATCAAAAACTCTAGAAAAATAGAGTTCAACAATATTTCCCATGAAGCTAATATTACGGGCAGTACCCATTACATTTTTTTCAATCTCGGGTGGAGCATGAGGAACAAGTCTTTCCTCTTCTTCCTGTAATTTTTTAAAACTATTCTGTGTATTCGAAGCCATATTCTCGAACCTTTTTGTGTTTTAGTTGGGAAATATATCCCCATAAACCTTTTGTGCTTTGTGCTTGGCCCTTTTAATTTTCATTTTAATCGCACTTTCTGACTTATCTAATGTGTGAGCTATTTCTTTAATCGACATTTCATCTTGATATTTCATCATCAAGATGGCTTTATCTCCAGGTGGAATAACTTCTAATACTTGTTTTAATCTTTTTACTTCCATCTCTAGTAAAGCGGTATCTGGTACTTCAACTACGATATCAGGCGCATTTTCTATCTCATCGGAAAATAGATTTTTTTCCTTCTTTTTCTTTCTGAGAAAATCGATACAAAAATTGTAGGTAATAGAATAGACCCAAGTAGAGAATTTAGAACGCTCACTAAACTTAGATAGATTCAAGAATATTTTAGTGAAAATTTCTTGAGTCGCATCTTGAGCTAATGCTTCATTCTTCAGTAAGGAAATACACTTGCTGTATATCTTACTGGAATACCTTTTATACAACAAACTAAAATAATCAGTTCGTTGAGTTTTAAGATACAGCTGTATTAACTCACTGTCTGTCTTTTGAGATAGACGCGAACCCTTTGAAGATTTTTTTCCTGATAATGGGGTTTTCACTAGAGTTATTTGATCTTTTAATGTATTGTTTTAAATAATGAGTATTCAAAATAGACTGCAATGTATAAATAATGCTTTCGTATTTAAAACTAATAGAACAAAAGAATTGTAAATTGTTTAGAGTTTAAAAAGCACTTTAGCTTTATTTAAATCAGTATTTGGTTTAAAATTTCATACTTAGGACGTAGTTTTTTTAGAAAAGACACCTTATCTATAAAGAAATTTAGGATTAGGACAAAAAAAAAGAGATAGTACCTTATAAGTACTACCTCAGCCCTAACCAAATAAAACCAAATTATAGTTTTTTCTTGTCTGTATATTTTAAATATCACCTTAGTGTAAAATATACAACATTGTAAATTTAATTTTTTTTTGTTACAAAAACTACCTTTTTACGAAATTTTATTTGCCGTTAATAGCGCTTTGTTGAAATAAAAAATCGTGGGAGGTATAAAATTCAGCATTGGCAATGAAAAGTGAAATTTTGTGTGGTAAATTTTTAAGTGATAAAATAAAAGTCTGTATAGGGAAAAGTAAAATTTTTGATGATTTTTGAAAAAAAATAAAGACCAAAGCTCAATTCCCTGAAATTCATACTTTTGTAGCTAATAATTACCTTGAGCACTAAACTTGATCTATACGATTCAATAAATTCTCTTTTATGAAAAAAATGATACTCTTTTTACTACTTATCTGCTTTGTCACATTTCTCTTGGCTCAAGAAAAAGTCAATAATGAGGATGCTATTTTTATTCGAAATATTTATGATAAAGCCCTTACATCTGGTAGTAGCTATGATTGGTTGACTCATTTAAGTACCAATATTGGAGGCAGATTGGCTGGTTCGCCAGGTGCAGCAAAAGCAGTAGAATATACTAAAGCCATGATGGATACAATGGTACTGGACTCTGTCTGGTTACAACCATGTATGGTACCGCGTTGGATTCGAGGAGAAAAAGAACAAGTTCGAATCCTTGGAAATAATTTGAGTGCAGCGATCAATTTACCTGCATTGGCTCTGGGTAATTCGATTGGTACTGGACCTAGTGGTATTACCGCTGAAGTAATTGAGGTACAAAGTCTAGAAGAGGTAGAACAATTGGGGATAGAAAAAATTAAAGGAAAAATTGTTTTTTATAATCGTCCAATGGATCCGCGTCAGATTAGAACTTTTAGCGCATATGGTGGAGCTGTTGATCAACGGGTGAATGGTGCTTCCGTGGCTGCTCAATATGGTGCGGTGGCTACTTTGGTTCGTTCGATGACGACTCGGCAAGATGATCATCCGCACACTGGAGTAATGGTATACAAAGAGGGCGTTATTAAAATTCCTTCACTTGCCATCAGTACAAATGCTTCGAATTTGTTAAGTGATTTATTAAAAAAGGAAAGGGTAAAAATCTACATGAGAACGACTTGTAAAAATTTACCGAAAGTAGAATCATATAATGTGATTGGTGAAATTCGTGGAAGTGAAAAACCAGAAGAGATCGTCTTAGTCGGAGGACATTTGGATGCTTGGGATGTAGGTGGTGGTGCGCATGATGACGGTGCAGGATGCGTGCACTCAATGGAGGTATTGAATTTGTTGAAACAAAATAATTATCGACCTCGCCGGACTTTACGCTGTGTATTATTTATGAATGAAGAAAATGGTTTGGCAGGAGGTTTGGCTTACGCCGAAATGTCGAATAAAAATAAAGAATTTCATCTAGCGGCTATCGAGTCAGATGCAGGAGGATTTACGCCAAGAGGATTTAGTTGTGATGCAGAAGGAGAAGTCTTTAAACAACACTATAAAAAACTATTGAAATGGTTACCTTTGCTAGAACCTTATGGGCTTATGCTTACCAAAGGAGGATCAGGAGCAGATATCTCTCCTTTGAAAAGTCAGCGAGGTTTGTTAATTGGTTTTCGTCCGGACTCACAACGATACTTTGATTATCACCACGCCGCGAATGATACCATTGATGCTGTTAACCAAAGAGAATTGGAATTGGGCGCAGCAGCGATAACAAGTTTAATCTACCTAATTGATAAATACGGATTACAATGACGAAAGAAACAGTAAAGGCACATGATCTTCAATTTCAGTTATATCTTTCTGCTGAAAAAATACAGAAACGTGTTAAGGAAATGGGCATGGAATTATTTGAAAAATTTCATGATAAAAAACCTGTATTTATTAGTATCTTAAATGGGGGATTTATTTTTACCGCTGACCTGACCAGAGCTTGCGATATCCATTGTGAAATTTCTTTTATCAAGTTATCTTCTTATCAAGATACAAGTTCCACCGGAAAAGTGGTAGAACTGATTGGACTAGATGCTGAGGTAGAAGGACGAGATGTAATCATTGTTGAAGATATTGTAGATACAGGAGAGACGCTTTTTCAGTTTTTGAAAGAATTAAAAAAATATAAACCAGCAAGCGTTACGATTGCATCCATTTTGGTTAAACCAGAAGCATTGAAAGGACGAATTGAAGTAGATCATGTTGGTTTTAATATTCCTAATAAATTTGTTATTGGTTATGGATTGGATTACAATGGTGTTGGCCGAAATCTAAAAGCCATTTATCAATTACAAGAATAGTTTTTTTTGTGTTGTTGTTTTGTAGTGTTGTAGTGTTTTTGACTAAATCGTTTTTCAAACTAAAATACCACAAAACCAAAACACTAGAATACCAATTAACCAAGATAAAGCTTATGACAGTATTAATATATGTAGCGGTCGGATATGTTTTGCTTGGTTTGTTTTTTTACTTTGCTCAGGATTTTTTCTTTTTCCGTCCGGAAATATTACCTCGACATTTTCAATACAAGTATGCCTTCCCATTCGAAGAAGTTAATTTCGATATGGAAGATGGAGGCGTGATCAATGGTATACATTTCAAAGTACCGAACTCTAAAGGTGTGGTGTATTATTTTAAAGGTAATTCTAGAAGCATCAAAGGTTGGGGCAAATTTGCAAGAGACTTTGTGAGTAAAGGTTATGATTTTTTTATGGTAGATTATCGAGGCTTTGGAAAGAGTAGGGGACGAAGAACAGAGTCCATACTATATAATGATGGTCAGCATGTTTACAAATGGCTAACCACTCAATACGAGGAAGAGAACATTGTGATCTACGGTAGATCTTTGGGTAGTGGAATTGCTACACGTATTGCTTCATGGAACAGTCCGATGATGTTGATTCTCGACTCGCCTTATTTTAGTTTTTTGACTCAAGTCAAACGATTTGGCTGGTATTTACCTATTCGTTGGTTATTACGATATCAAATTAGAACAGATCAATTTATCAAAAAAGTAAGCTGTCCGATTTTTATTATTCATGGTACCAAAGATAAACTCATTCCTTTTAAAGCGGGGAAAAAGCTACAAGAAGTCGTTTCTCACCAAAGTGAAATGATTGCTATCGAAGGTGGTGGACATAATAATTTACCAGATTTTGAGGTCTATCATGAGCAATTATATGATATTCTCAATGATGAAGAATGGTATAATCGGATACAAGAGCAAATAAATCAGCCTTCACATCGAGCATAAACACCTTTTTTTATATTTTTTTAGCAAAAAAACGGATTAGGACTTTCCAATATCCCTAAAATGTTTTATCTTTGCGACTCGCTTCCAGCGTGATTGACCTATAGTGTAATGGTAACACTTCTGTTTTTGGTACAGGCATTCAAGGTTCGAGTCCTTGTGGGTCAACAAAAAAGACTTTTTAGAAACTAATTCTAAAAAGTCTTTTTCTTTTGGGCTAACTCCTTGATATTCAATCCTAATATTGTAAGTATCTGGTTTGGGGTAGCGGTTCGATACTTTTTTAATCAGTGATTATAAATTATGGTTCTTTGAAATCCCGTGTTAAAATCAATAAAATATCATAAACGAAACGCTCCTTTCAGTCGACTTTGTCTCTAATTTTTTATTGATCATCCCATTTTCTGGAACGGGATCAAAGA
>CAYTVR010000250.1:0-11028 GCA_964441245.1 uncultured Saprospiraceae bacterium
TCATTACTCGTCGTTAAAAAGCCTCACCAATGCCCTGCATTGTTTACGTTTTTTGCCTCGATTAAAGAAAAAATATTTGCTCACTTTTGTTATAACTTATTAATTGCATATTCCTAAAGTATTTACTTAGATATATTAATTTTTGAAAACTAAAATTTTCAGTTAATTGTTCTATTATTGTTATTGAACTGGCTTTTATTTGATTATTGAACTGGATAGAGCCATTTTACCTAGTAAAACTGAAAAAATACATTGCCTCATGGCTGAAAGTTATAAACAACCTGAATTTAAAAAATATAAGTTTCGAGAACTTAGAGTTTACGCTTCTACTGAGTGGCTAGCTGATAATAAGAAGAAATATCGGCAGGTCTTTGACCGGTATGAGACGACCTATGTTTATGCTGAAGTATCCTTTTACAATAAGTACTTTGATCAAGAAGATTGGGAAATTGATGTAGAACTACGTTGCTACAAGCTTAAAAAGGGACGGGAAGAAGTTTGTCGATTGCCTTTTGAAAAGCGAAAAGTAAGCAAATACGACAATGTAATTCACATTAGAGAAGGTTGGGGAAACAAAAATGAAGGGCAATTTTGGAAAAAAGGGACTTATTATTGGGAAGCATGGATTGAAGGAGAAAAAGTAGCAACCAAGTATTTTTACGTCGAGGATGCTGGTAAAAATGCGGTAGTAGGTCAAAATCCTTATTTGGAAGTGAAATCGCTTCGATTATATGAAGGCCCTTATGATGACTTAGGAGAAGATGATCGAAAATATTATAAAAGCTTTAGTAGTGAAGAGACTCGTTACATATATGTAGAACTTATTTTGAAAAATTTACATGTGACAAAGAGTTGGCAATGCGAATTGTTCACGAAGTTTTATAATGATGCCCGTGAGCTAAAAGGGCAGGTTATCCGACTGCAGCGAGTGGAAAAGAAAGATGAATTAATTAAGATTACAGCAGGTTGGGGCTCCAATGTAAAGGGCTCTTGGCGACAGGATCGCTATACGGCTGAAATTATTTTCATGGATAAACTCTTGGCGGTCATTCCCTTTGAAGTGGGTGAAGAATTTGAAGAAGGGATTGCTCCCGTTTTACTCCCCAATCGTACTTCTCCAGTTATTTTAACACCGGATACAGATATCAATGAGACTTTTGATGATGTGATGTCCAAAATGGATGGCTTAATCGGCTTAAAAGAAATTAAACGTGAAGTACGTGACCACGCCAGTTATATTCAATTTTTACAATTAAGAAAAGAAAAAGGTTTTGAGGAGAAGGAAGAGATCAATGTACATTCCGTTTTCATCGGCAATCCTGGGACAGGGAAAACAACCGTAGCAGGAATGATGGGCAATCTCTATAAAAAAATGGGATTATTGACCAAAGGACATGTGCATGAAGTGGATCGGGGAGATTTAGTAGGAGAGTATATTGGACAAACAGCACCGAAGGTAAAAGAAGCAATCAAGAAAGCAAGAGGTGGCGTACTTTTTATTGATGAAGCTTATGCCTTAGCTCGATCCAATGATGATAGTAAAGATTTTGGACGAGAAGTCATTGAGATATTGGTCAAGGAAATGTCCAATGGCCCAGGAGATATGGCCGTTATTGTTGCTGGATATCCTAAGGAGATGAAGCATTTTTTAGATTCGAATCCGGGTTTAAAATCTAGGTTTAAAATTCATTTTGAATTTTCAGATTATCTACCACAGGAGTTATATCATATTGCTAGTTATGCTTGTAAGGCAAAAGATGTGGTATTGTCTGATTTAGCTTCTGTAAAAATAGATGAAATTATTACGCATGCCTATCGTAGTAGAGATCGCTCTTTTGGAAATGCCCGTTTTGTTTATGATTTGATTGAAAAGGCAAAGATTAATCTTGGATTAAGAGTGATGGAAAGTGAAGATCCACGTAGTTTGAATAGAGATGAAATTTCCATTATTGAATTGCAAGATGTGGAGAAAATTCAAATTGAACCAAAGAAAGAATTGCCCTTTATTCCTATTGATCGCGCCTTATTAGCTGATGCTTTGCAGGAATTAGATCTCTTGATCGGTATGACTAAAGTGAAAGAACAGATTTATGAGTTGGTCAAATTAGTTCGTTTTTATCGTGAAACAGATAAAGATGTTTTGAATAACTTTTCTCTTCATACCGTTTTTATCGGAAATCCTGGAACGGGTAAAACAACTGTTGCTCGAATTCTGACTAAAATATACAAAGCACTCGGAGTCCTAGAGCGAGGTCATATGGTCGAAACAGATCGTCAAGGTTTGGTTGCTGGTTTTGTTGGGCAAACAGCCATTAAAACAGCTGAAAAGATTGATGAAGCGATGGGTGGAGTGTTGTTTATTGATGAAGCCTATGCTTTGATTTCAAGAGGAGCAGCAAGTGCGCATGGAGATTTTGGCAATGAAGCGATTCAGACTTTATTGAAACGAATGGAAGATCGCCGAGGTGAATTTTTCCTTTTTGCTGCAGGCTATCCAGATAATATGGAAAGCTTTTTAAAAGCCAATCCAGGTTTGAATTCTCGTTTTGATAAGGCTTTGAAATTTGAAGATTATGAACCCACTGATTTGCTGAAAATTGCACTTAAAATGCTCGAAGAAGCAGAAATGAAGGTTACTAAAGACGCGGAAGATCATTTACAGAAATACTTGGCCTTTCTGTATGAATTCCGTGATAAGTATTTTGGAAATGCCCGGACGGTTAGAAATGTGGTAACAGAAGCCATAAAGAATCAGAATCTACGTATGGCGGCTATGACGGATTCTGAACGCGAAAGAGGCAAAAGTGGTGTACTCACTCTGGCGGATGTGGCTACATTCAAATTGGATAAAAGCGATTTCTTATTCAATAAAAAATCTATTGGTTTTAAAAGTAAGCCACAAAAGGGGAGTGAGTAATGGCATTTTGCCAAGTTTAATTCATGAAAAGTCGTGATTTGCTTTCTGCATCCTTTAGCATATTGATTTTTTCGATGTTAAAAAGAGGCCGAAATTTAAAAATAGAAACAATCTGAAAAATTTAACATATTAAATAATCACAGTTTAAGGCTAAAAACCAAAAGGGTTCAATCGTTGAAATGGCGGTTGAACCCTTTGTGTATAAGAGTTTTATAAATATAAAACATAAAATAAAGAATATGTTATAATTTTATTTGAATGTCACAAGAAAGTTTTTCTTTGCTTGCTTATTATAAAAATATACCATCCTTGGCAAGGTATTTGCAGTTTATTAAATCGTAATATCTTAGGGTTTTTACCCTCCGACACTAAGAGAAAATTTAACGATCCCATCACATATTTAAGCTGTTTTCTAATCGCATTTAGAAGATAGTTTTTAATTCCAAAATCATATTCTTCTTGATCCTTACTTTGTATTAAACAGAGAATGATCTTGATTAATTTTTATTCACTTGAGAACCCGATTTATGCATTAAAAGGTCTTGCATAACAATGCCACCCTTATGCATCGAACGGAAGGAGTCAGAAGATCGAGTTAAAATTTTTATCGATTTTTTGGTCCCAAAAACTGTTTTGAGATTATGAAGGATATTTCTATTTCACTTCCAATGGGAGTTCGAAAGTATGCATCTGTTGATGCCGGATTTAGTTTGCGTGTACTCTTTTTTGTGGTTTTTTTACCACTTGCATGCATGTTGTTTTTATTAGAATGGGAACCGAAGATTTTGATCTTTGTTTTTCTAGGATACACCTCAGCGGTCATTGGATTTTTATTTGCTCGGATGACTTTGATTCGAGATCATTTACTTAAGGAAGAAGATAAATTATATAGAATGATGGTAAATTATATAGGAGACGTAGTGATTGTACATCGGATGGAAGATCATAGTAATGTGTTTGTAAGTCCATCGATTGAAGAAGTATTGGGTTTTCAACCCAATGAAATAATTTGTAAGTATGGTACTTTTTTGATTCATGAAGAAGATCGAAAACAATTGATACAGCACTTAAGATTGGAGGCCTTATCTAGGCAGCCTTCGTTTAATTGTACTTTGCGTGTGTTGAAAAAAGATGGCGGTTTCATCTGGATGGAGTTAAGCGGTAAGGCTATCCTCCAAGAAGATAACAACAAAATAATGTACACCATTCTTTCTTTCCGAGATGTGTCGGAACGTAAAGAAGTCGAAAACGCCACTAGATATTTTGCAGAAGAATTGATGCGCAAAAACGAAACGAGGGTCTCCAATTTTTCTTCGAATCAAAATCTTCCAGCGATGATCGTTTCTCATGATTTAAAAGAACCCCTCAGAACCATTAAAAGCTATATTGATCTCATCGATCAAAAATATAAACACTTGTTAGATCCTGCTGGAAAAGAATGTGTGGCTTATGTGAAAGATGGTGCAGAAAGAATGACCAATATGTTGGATGATGTTTTTGCTTTTACGAGTATAGGAGAAGAAACCACGAAAGTTGATAAGATTGATCTAAGGAATATATTGGATGAGGTACTAGTGAATCTTGGAAAAAAGATCAGTGAATCTAATGCCATTATTTCATATGAGACCTTACCATCGCTTAATGTTGATGGTCGTCAGTTTCGGCATTTATTTCAGAATTTAATAGAAAATGCCATTAAATATAGAGGGGCTTCTGATCCAATGATTATTATTGGTTGGGAAAAGAAAGAAGATGAATGGATCTTTTCAGTAAGTGATAATGGTATTGGGATTGCGCCTGAATTTCAAGATAAAGTATTTGATTTGTTCAGAAGGCTACATAGTGTTGGAGATTATGGCGGGACAGGAATGGGACTAGCGATTTGCAAAAAAATAATTGACAATCATAGAGGAAAAATATGGGTAGAATCTGGAGGCTTAGGACAAGGATGCTCTTTTCATTTTAGTATTCCCGTACAGGCACGCACTTTTAGTTTACCAAAAACTAGATTGTCCAAAAGAACGATTGTTAAAGTATAAGATTGAAATAAATAACCCTTTGGGACTGACTCAAACAAATGAAGTTTAAACCATTTTTTATAACCGATTTATTTACATAACCATTAATTTCGTTCACAGAAACCGACCGGAAACCGATTTATTTTACAATTGAATAGGGAAGGTGAGACTTCTCATTCAATATTCCAAAACCGATTTTTAGCACGGTCCCTTAAACTGTTCGACACCCTTAAAGCGCTTTTCTTTCGCCGGAGATGTGTTTTAGGGTGTCGTTTTTTTTTGGCTCACCAAATTCATTTGATGAAATCATATTGGACAAGATAATCCCAATAAATTTTGGAAATACTTTACTCAAAAAATCCCATTACCCAAGGTTTCCATCTAATGGGTAATAATTTAAAGTGTTCTTTTTCCTTTTGTTCCTTACGGAAAAATACAATCCCCATAAAAAACAAATCAATGGTGATTCGAACTTTAGGATGCTTTTGTATTTCCGCCCAAGCGGCTTCCATATCAGCCGTCCAATGAATGTCGTGAAAAATGAAAATGCTATCATTGTGAGCATATTGAAGGCATTGCTCAAAGTAGCGAAGCGTCGGTTCCTTTCTATGATTGCCATCAATAAAAACGTAATCTAATTTTTCTAAATCTTGAAGTGCATTAGATAGTACTTTATCAAATGGACCATTAATGAGTTGGATATTGTTAGCGTCCATCATCTTAAAATGTTGTTGAGCAATCCGTGCGACGTGAGGACAACCTTCTAAGGTGATGACCTTGGTTCGAGTATCTGGAAGCGCTTGATAGAGCGTCGAAACGCCAAAGGAAGTCCCTAATTCTAAAATAGTCTGTGGTTTATAATGATGAATAATTCGAAATAGGATTTGACAATAATAAGCGGGTGTCAATGAAGATTTTGCCATGCTCTTAATCTTTCTCACTCGACTTTTGATCACCTGCGATCCAGCACCAAAATCAGTCACTTCAATGCTTTCTTTATTTTGATATAACTTACGTCGAATAGATTCAATAGCTCCAAATGAATAAAAGGAACGTTTATCTTCCAATACATTCTTAATAAACTCAAAAACAAAAGGGGAGTGTACTCGATAAGCCGTTGTAGCTTGAAAGAAAAAACGGATGAATCGGAAAAATATAAAAAGTGGCTTCAAACTTTATGCTGTTTGGATGAGCTGATGGTTAAAAGAACACAATGTAGGAATTTTTCGTGAAATGAATTTCTAAAAGTATTGAGAAACAACCCTATTCATCAAATAAATTTGGTAATTCATTAAGGGCCAAAAAATAGAATCGGTTTTGGGGTAGTCACCTTCTGATGTAAAGTCAAATGCAATCCAATATTGGCCTGTTGAAAGAGATCAACATCGACTTTAGGATCAATGCTTAAGCTTAGATCATCATTGACATTAAAGCTTTTAAGGTGAGCAAAAACAAAAGCATCTGCAGTTTGTAAAAGGTGAAATCCAATAATATACAACCAAGACAATTCTCGATCTTTCCGAAATTTATCTCTATTTCGCCGAATGGTTGGTGCATCCATCCACACAATGTCTTCATCTACCACAGTTGTTGGATCTTCATCCAAAATGGCGATATAATTTCTTTTAAGTTTTAGATAATTGAACCGATTATGGCGAAGCAGGAGAATAAGTCCTGTGTATCCTCCATAGACTATGGGGAGTTTCCAATATTGTTTATTGTAAATCTGTCCTGCCCCCGGCAGAGCCAATGACATCCAAACAGCTTTTTTAGGATTGGGATATCCCTCCCGCCAGAATTGTTTGACTTTCCCAGATTTAAAAACTCGGGTGAATAAATTCTTTTTGACCACCGTCTGACTATCAAGTAGGGGACGTTTTAATTTTTTCAATAAAGGATTTGAAATAGCGATAGAATCATTGGTGCTAGGAATAGTATCTGGTATTTGAGCCAGACAAAGATTCGCCAAGAATAAATGAATGATGATTCCCAATAACCTGATGGTTGTTGTAAATATAAAATGAGATTTGGAAAGAATAGGATTCATTTTAATCATCGATTTCATTGTAGCGCATGTTTAAATATTTTCAACGAAAATTCAAGCCATCAATATTTAGTGGCTTTGATTTGTAGTCAAATAGAAATCGAAGATTCAAAAGCCTTCGCGAAATAAATTTAATCATGTCTAAAAAGCCTTCGACCATTTTGTAAGGATCGAAGGCTTTTCAAAAAAGAAGATACGTTAATCGTAGACATTACTTATAACGGATCGTTTAAAAAATTGTTATCATTAATGATTGTATTTTTCTAAAAGGTCGTAAATTTTATTAAAGTCGGAAGTATTGTCAAAAGGGATAGTAATTTGTCCTTTACCAGATTTCTTTGTTTTTATTTCGATCTTTCTTTGCAAGAGTTGTCTCAATTCATTTTGTACCAGTTGAAATTCTTCAGGTAATGAATTTGCATTTGTTGGAGTAGAAGATTTCACTCCTTGTTTATAATCAGAAACTAGTTTTTCCAATTTACGAACAGAAAGTTTTTCTTTTATTATTCTATCAAGCAATTTAGCTTGAATGATTTTATCTTCTACTCGAGCCAAGGAGAAAGCATGACCTCTTGAAATTTCACGATCTTTCAAGGAATGCTGAACTTTTTCATGTAATTTAAGTAGGCTCAAAATACTAGTCACTAATACTCGACTGATACCAACCCTTTCAGCAAGTTCTTCTTGACTTTTATATCCAAATTCTTTTAGTAATTGATTATAAGTGAAGGCAACCTCCATTGGGTTCAAATCAGCACGATGAATGTTTTCAACTAGTGCCAACTCTAGCATTTCCTTGTCACTATTTACCGCTCTAATGTAAGCAGGGACTTCTGTTAATCCAGCCAATTTAGAAGCCTTTAATCTACGTTCTCCAGAGATTAATTGGTAGTTGCCATCTCCCATACTTCGGACAGTAATAGGCTGGATAAGACCATGACTTTTGATGGAGTTTTTTAATAATTCTAAATCTTCTTCATCAAAGTTCTTACGAGGTTGTTGCGGGTTTTTTTCAATAGAATTGATAGGAATTTCTATTATGATGCTACTAAGTTCTTCCACTTCTTCTTGACTTGGAACGGGTATTTCCGTGTCACCACTAAATGAGCCTAATAAGGCTCCAATTCCTTTTCCTAATTCCTTTCGTTTAATTTTTTTGGCCATGTTTGAGTATTATTTTCAACGGAAATTATCCGACTTTTTTCTTTTTTTCTTTATTGTCTTCTTGGATAGATTTTAATTGAATAGAATCTTGGTTTTTGTGCAAGAATTCTTTAGCGAGGTTCAAAAAGTTGATAGATCCTTTACTAGTCGCATCATATAAAATCACAGGGGCATGAACATTTGGCGCTTCACTAATTTTTGAATTTCTATGGATTATAGTTTCAAAAACTTGCCCTTTAAAGTATTTACGAACTTGTTCGACGATCTCATTAGCCAATCGAAGCCGTTTGTCATACATGGATAATAAAATACCCTCTACTTGCAATTCTATATTCAATTGTTTTTTTACCAAACCAATAGTATTCATTAATTTTCCTAAACCTTCTAAGGCAAAAAACTCACATTGTACCGGAATGATGACAGAATCTGCTGCGGTAAGTGCATTGATAGTAATCAAACCTAAAGAAGGCAAACAATCTACAAAGATATAATCATAATCATCTCTGACTTTATCGATGATTTCTTTTAAAATGTATTCTCTCCGAATTCTATTGATTAACTCAACCTCCGCACCAACCAAATTGATATGAGAAGGAAGCAAAAATAAGTTGGGTGTTTCTGTTTCGATAATTGCTTCTCTAGGATCAGCGTCATTGATCAAGCAATCATAAATACTTATTTTAGGTTCTTCTGGTTGACCAACTCCTGATGAAGCATTGGCCTGAGGATCTGAATCGATCAATAATATTTTCTTTTCCAAAATAGCTAAAGATGCAGCTAAATTGATTGCCGAAGTAGTCTTTCCAACTCCACCTTTTTGATTCGCTATTGCTACGACTTTTCCCATTGTATATTATTATTTTTTAAAACTTTTGCTTTCTCCAATATTAATAAAATATAGTTTTTTTCCCTTGTCGGAAAATGCTTTATCGGCCGCTTCTTTATCGATGGTAATATAGCTAAAAGTATCGTAATGGCAAGCTACTATTTCATCACATTCTATAAACTCACTCGCGATGCTTGCGTCTTCATATCCCATTGTAAAATTATCTCCAATTGGAAGAATGGCAAAATCCAGTTTGGGACAAGTCATCGGAATCAATTTCATATCCCATGTCAATGCAGTATCTCCTGCGAAGTAAAAAGTACCGCTAGGAGTACTTACTACAAATCCTCCAGGATTTCCGCCATAGGATCCATCTGGAAGCTTACTAGAATGAACAGCATTTACATACTTGACTGTTCCAAAACCAAAAGACCATTTTCCTCCATGATTTAAGGGATGTCCTTTGATTTCTTTTTTTCCATACCAACTGACAATTTCATTATTGGAAATAATCGATGCACCTGTTCGTTTTGAAATTTGCTCAGCATCAAATAAATGATCCTGATGACCATGAGATATCAGGATATAATCGGCAGGAATCCGGTCGATATCGATGTGTTTCGCAAGTGTATTGGTGCTGATATAAGGATCGAAAAGAAGATGAACTCCATTGATTTCGACACCTAGGGCAGCTTGTCCATAGTATGTAATAGTCATGGTTGTACTAGTTATTGACGAGCAAATATAGATCTGCTCTTGGGTAAACCACTCATTTTAGCGTTAGTCTCAGGAAGAATGGCTTCAAAGATAAGAATAAAATTAGAATCTTTGAATGATTGACAAAAGCAATTTAATGGAGCTTAGATTTAGTTTTCGATGAAAATCAATAGATGATGATTTTGAGAACTCATCAAAAAATAGATTTGGTAAAGTATATAAGGGATTTGATGCTTAGTCTTGATTCATAAAATATTGATTTGTAACCAAATGAAAATTTAAACCTGCTATTATATAAAAATTAATGTCAATTGTATTTCAGCTGAATGCTAGCCAACCCTTGGCCCGTAATTATTTTTTTAAATTTTCCTAATTTTTCTATTGAAATGTAAATTAATAGCAAAAGTGTTAATTATTTCTTAAAAAAGGTAAGATTCATACCAAAGTCTTCGTTTGTTTCATGCACAGAAAACAAATATTTTAAAATGAAAAGACTCAAAAATATAGTTAATGTTTTTAATGTGTCTAAATATTTTTTACCTTGACCTCTTTAGCTATTAATGGAATGTTAACCTATTTTTTAGTCCTATAATAACCGCCCGTTGTTTATGAATCAAACTTTGACACTTGTAAAAGGACATGAGACAAATATGCAAACAAAAATTATTGACTTAATCAGTTGGATAGCTGATGTGCCAGTAACTAGTATTTGCCCTACCACTAATATAAAAGACGACTTAAGTCTGGATTCTATCGATTTTATGTTATTGATCGTAAAATTGGAAAAGAGTTTTGATATTAGTTTGTCTACAGAAGAAGTAGAAAAAATAGAAACGGTAAAAGATGCTAGTGATTACATTCGCAGGTATGTCGCCTACTAATCAACTTTAGTATACTTTTTTATGGGTACTTGCGTTTTACTAATGCTTTTTAAGGCTACTATGTCCAGTATTTTTTAGCCAATCCCAAGTTGTTGATCTGATATCTTTTTTTATAAAAAAATCAGAAGCTAATTGGCATATTTTAGAACATTCGTGTTGGTGGGTATATCACTTCAACACACCTACAAAACGAAATCCAAATGAAAAGAAGCTTTACAATTATTTCATTGCTAAAATCTAATAATTATGAACCAGCTTCCAAATCGTACGCTCATCTTATTTTTAGTCCTACCATTATTTAGTTTGATTTCTTGTCGTCAAGATGCCTCCTTCAATCAATTTCAAGAAGAAATAGAAGAACAAGTGGTTAGTTATCCTAATGTAGATACTCGTTTGTGGCCATTTTTTGAACGCTTTGAAGCAGAAGCGAAGGCTCGAGGTATAAATGTCAATCTTAAATT
>CAYTVR010000251.1:0-10964 GCA_964441245.1 uncultured Saprospiraceae bacterium
GTCTCTTTTGACAATGCTTTATCCTTGTCGCTAAAATGTGTTCACAAGGACCTTTATACAATTTATTTTTTTTGAAAAAAGAGCATTCACAGCTTGCTTTTTCTAATCGCTGATCAGCATCTATGAACAGTTTGGTCTGGAATGTTTGATCATCTGTTTGCACAGTTCCTATCAGTGTTGTCCATTTAGCATTCGCTTCAGTTTTTACAGATACTTTATTCTGAAAAACAAATTGGTTAGCTAAATTTTCTTTTTCGTTGGCAAACCTTAACTGCTCAAAAGGTAGTGGATCTTGGCTCAACTCTCTTACACGATACACCTCTTTGTCCATATCATACATCACGCGTCCGGCCTGTGTATAAGCAGCTAATGCACTTTTGATGATCGCCTTATCCATATTCATTCGATTGGCCAATGAATCGGCAGATTCTTGCCAAGTCTCTTTCAAAGCTTCAAATATTTTTCCTTTTGTGAATAGATCTACCTCTGCTCGAGGAGCCATTAAATCAAAGTTGCCAGCTCTTGACCAATCATTTTTTGTCCATCCGGAAAGCCCCAAGGTAAAACTCATATGACCTAAGTCTGCTACGAAGAAAGAGGGTAGGCCTGTGCCTAAAAGATGCACACGAAACCGTTTGGCAATTGGGATTAATCGTTCTAAAATCAATAATCGACGGCGTCCCCAAATTCTAATTTCTTTTTCTTCGGTACCGTGATAAATGCTTCGAGAACAAATAACTTCTTTATTCCATGGTTCAAAAACTGCTTTAATCGGTTGCCCTGGTTTTAAATAAAATCGAATGGAACGCGGGCCTTGTTTTTCTTTATGTCGCTTTAGGATAAAGCAAAAATTGTAGATATCCATTGGATGTAAATCAAAGCTTGCGGCGTCCATCGTCATCGCCGAACTTACTTGTAAAAATCCACGGACCCAACTATCAGGCAAATCAATCTTTAATTCCTTATAAGCTTCTTCTTTTTCTGTGCTTACTTCAAAGCCGCCAGGGTCAACAGTGAAATTGGTTTCTTTGTAATTTCTAATTTTTTGAAACTCCTTATATAAGGTATCTGAGTAATCGATGTTTGTGGTTCCATAAGCTTTCTCTTCAATATTTTTGAAGACTTCATAATCACAAGACAATCGACCATAAGAAGATTCATCTTGGCTAAAACATTCAAAGAAAACTTCGTCTGGATGAATGGTGATCACCGGATCTAGAACAAACCAAATATCTCTATATTTTTTGTAAGTGAAATTGAAAAATTTTCGTTTTGCATCAAGAAAAGGGCCAAGTACTTTATTGGATTCTCTATGAATAGAATTGAGCTGTCCTCTGATATCTTCTACTTTGGTTTTGATACCAACACTTTCTGCTAATAGTTCTTCTAAATACATTTGCTCTTGTTGAGCTGCCCAAGCTTTGTATCCCTCTCGATCTTTGGGCTTCCATCTTAAGTCCGAAACCACTACATCATGTAAAGCTGAAATCGCTTCTCTAAATGGAATATTCTTCGCCAAGGTTCCCCTAAAAAAAGTAGGCGTGCGCAAAGTGTCAGGAGCAAAGGACATATTGGTTGACTGGGTACTATTTTGTACCCTTGAACTTCCACTATATTTGTATTTAAATAACATGCTCTTGGATTAAGAAGTTTTGGTATAAATGTTTATCGGCTTTATGCGTATCGGTAGTTGTAAATCAGGATATACGGCTTGCAAGTCCCGCATGATTTCAATGCACTTTGCTTTGTCATTAATCGCCATTGTAGCCGACTGACGAGTCATGATTTCTGCTATAATTGTAGCGGCTGATTTATCTTTTAAACCTTCCCTTTTTAGAAATTCAAAAATGCGTTTTTTGGCAACTTTTGATTTATTGATATTTGATAGAACAGTAGTAAAGTAATGACGAAGTTTGTCAATGTGCGCTGGATTATTTTTGGCAAATTCATCAAGGTAATTGCTCGCAAAATTTTGTAATTCAGAGGAAGGGTGTTGACTCAATTGTAATAAATAACGCTCCCCATCTTCTTTTCTAAAATATTTAGTTATTCTGCTTTTACCATATTGTTGTACCAAAGGATTATTACTATCACAAAGACTGATTAAAATCTCTGGAGTCCATTCTTTATCTCCAAAATGAGTATCAAAAAAGTTAAACGCAAAGTCTCTGGAATCATCCCATTTGGCATCCATTATTCTGACTGCTTCAGCTGCTTCGTATTTTATTCGAGATACATTGTTTTTATAGGTTTCCCATACCCATCGACGGATCGCTACTATTTCATTGCTAGCAAGTAAAACGATTTGTAAAATACTCAAATCTTTAGGGTCTATATAGGTTTGTAATAAGTGACTTCCAAGTTCATTGGCTGTTTTGCGTGATGAATATAATAGATTGAGTGTCAGTTTTTTATTGATCTTATCTAAATGATTGATTAAATGGTTGAGTAGTAATTCTAACAAGTCTTTATCTCTGCCTTCTGCAGTTTCTTTTTTCAATAAAACAGCTGCCAAACGACTAACTATTTGATCACCGAAGCCTCTGTTTTCTTTTGCTAAATCTATAACAATGGGGTGCACTTCTTTACGAATTTCAGCATGTTT
The DNA here is from genome assembly GCA_964441245.1 of uncultured Saprospiraceae bacterium. Taxonomy (GTDB): domain Bacteria; phylum Bacteroidota; class Bacteroidia; order Chitinophagales; family Saprospiraceae; genus JALZUU01. The sequence continues at coordinate 2,606 of CAYTVR010000251.1, forward strand.
AGAAACACAAAGTCTAGTTAATAAATCTTCTTTTTTTACTAAATCTGCTTGGGGTAATTTTCCTAATAATTGTACACCAACAGCACGTAGTTCTGTAGACTCACCTTCTATTAATTTTAAAATTAATTCTTCTGGTAAATCCTTTACTTCAGTTCGATGATTTAATAAAATTTTTGCTCCAAAAACTTTTATTGCTGAAAGAGGATGGTCTAATAAATTATTGACAAAACTCAAATCAATTTCATATAGCTGCTTTTGGAAATGTTGCTTTAATAAATCGCCAGCATTTAAAACACTAAGCTGATCTTGAGGAGTGTATTCTCCTGCGAAAGCCAGCATTTTAGCGATGCTTTTAGCCACCACACTTTCTGCTTTTGTATCATTAAATGACGCAGTAGAAAGGGCCTGGTCAAACCATTCTTTAATCTCAGAATAAGAAGTGAATAAAGCATCGGATATAAAGTCAGTTGCATTAAAATAAATGGCTTTACTAGAGCCAAGCCATTCAAGTCCCAGTTGTCGGGCAGCCTCTAAATTTGATTTCAATAGTGCTATTGTTAATTCAAAATCAGGACGTTTAGGATTGTACTTTATACGAGCTAAATCGATCCCGTATCGGGTAGTACATTCATAGGGTTTTTCTAGTAACAAACAAATGAACGAAACATCCGCCATACGTCCTATCATTTGATGATTGTCTCTAGCTGCTTTACAAGCAAACTCTTGTACAGGTATGCAGTTACTTTCCGCCAATAAATGCATTAAACCCTGAGGCATTTTATCCCATAATTCAGGGTAAGCTTCTTCGCGAGTCATAGAAAAATCTTCCTTTGAAGAGACATCTGATACCACAACATATTGCTTGCGACCATTAGCTAAGCGGTAGCGAGTACTATTCTTATACAGTATATGATTAAAAGCAACTTCACTAGCAAAGGCCGGATAATCTACATCTCGTCTAATGCTTTCCCATCGGCCATTCATTTGTTCGTAACTCCAAAAACTTTTTTTATAGGCAGCTTGACCATCACCATCCTGATAAGTCAATAAAAATCCGACGGCCATTTTTATGTAAGAAAGGTCACCAACAGTGGCTCGACGATCGAAAGTCCGCCAGACTCGACGATGGAAATATGCTTTTGATTTATCCGTAAATCCTATTTGAGAGTTGGCTTTTTTTATTTCTTTTGATTTAGATATCCATTTGCCATCTATGTGAATTCCGCCCCATTTGATGTGATTAACCATAGCACGCGTTTGGATAATGCGATGAGCTATGATACCGTATAATTGGCCATCATCTCTAAATTCAGCAGACTTAAATAATTGTCGAAAGGCTTGGAAATAACCACTACCTTTTAGAGGGGCTTGTTTAGTCCATTTGAGTAAAGCTCTTCTAACTACAGGATATTCCTCTGATATGAGATAGAGGTAAGAAATGGACCAGTAAATATTAGCTTTTTGGGCCAACTCCTTTTCAATTTCTTCAATCAATGTATCTTCATCATCCTCTTGAATCGAAGCGAAAAAATCGGTAGGAAGTTTAGTTAGTAAATTAATGACCATCTCTCGTTTTGCATCAGCAGACAATAAGATCATTCTAGCTTCACGAGCAACAACATGAAGGGCGTCAAAATTACTTTTCTTGACTGTTTTTTGTATTTGGTCTAGACCAGCAGGATCACCAATTCGACCAAGAGCCCAAACCAAACTGTATTGTTCCATCGGATCATTTGACACATCCACTTTTAATAGTAAGGATAAAGCTTCTTTTAATCTAAGTTCGCCTACCCGCCAAAGTAATCGACTTAAAGGACGGCTGGGTTTTGTTTTCTTTATAGGATGATTACCTGTATTAGGTTTTTGAGGGGAACCACTGGTAAAATCTTTTACGATGTTCCAAAATGATTTTGCTGTTTCGTCCTTTGGTTCAATTTTTTTGAATTGTGGAAGTCTGGTTGTCGATTGCTCCATAGCTAAACGCAATCCTTCTAAGATACCATTAACTCTGTCTGGATTTAGTGGCTCATTAGTAGGAACCGGCGGAATATAATTTTCATCTTCTGCAATGGATTGAGGGTCAGCGTCATCTGCTATTGTATTATCACTATCATCATTAATTTTTACACTTGGACTTGTTGAAGAGAGGTACCCTTTTTTTGTTTTAGAAGCGACTAATTTGTCATAAATTATTTTTGCTGCTTCAAGCTCAACTGGCAATGCAGTTTTTGTACCTTCTTTTAGGGGAGTACCTCTACGACCATATCTGAAATTAACCAAATACTGATCTTTACTGACCTCGCAAAGATCTACTTCATATATTTTATCTGAAGTTCCTTCTTGAAAATAAAGCGTTTTTTGTTGGATTAATTTCATTGGTATTGAGCGCTTTTCTTTTAATTAATTTAGAAATGAAGATTTATTAGTGTTTAAAAGTTTTCAATAAAAACAAAGCTTATAAGATCAATTTCTAAAACAAATATACGCATATATTTTACAAAAACAAAAAATGTAACTTATTTGATTTAATTATTTTTCACTTTTAAGTGATATTTGGTGTTTTATAATGACTAATAATACTTTATAGAGAGTCCTAGTATTTAAAAAATTTGATACTTACCCAAAACAACAATAGAGATCATCTATCATTGGAGAGAAAAAATTAGGTAATGATACCTAAAATATTTGGTAGTGATTGTTTTTTCCTGTAGCTTGTGTTTCGTATGAAGACAAAGGATAAAATATTAAATAAGGCGCTTTTAATGTTTAATGAAAAGGGAACGGACCAAGTATCGTCTCTTCAAATCAGCCAAGCTTTGGGAATAAGTTACGGCAATTTGACCTATCATTTTAAAAATAAAGAAGCGATTGTTTTGGCATTGTATCAAGAGTTAGAACAATTCATAGAAGCAGCTCTTGCTAAAACCATTCAACATTTATATGAACGAACTTTTTACTTGGGATTAATTAATAATTTTTTTGAAATCACCTGGAAATATCGTTTTATCTATTTGAATTTAAATAGTCTGATGTCTCAATATAGCGTCATTGGCACCACTCAAAAAGAATATACGAAGCGAAGAAACAAGTTGCTGAATAAAGTAAAAGATGACTTAATAAAAGAAGGCTATCTTCAATCCGCTACTTACATTGACTACCAACTCACCATTCACAATCTTTCCTTAATTTTTTATACTTGGATCCTTGACGCGCAATTGTTTTATAAAGGAAAAGAAAGAAGTAAAATTGAATATTATACTAGATTATTTTATAACATAGTGATGCCTATTCTTACCGCTAAAGGTCGAAAAAAAATGAATGCACTCAGGACAAAAGCCATCCAATAAATGAAAGAATCAACGATTAATCCAACTGGTCCAAATGGCCTTCCGATCATCGGTAACACTTTTGCTTTTATCAGTCCCAATCGTTTGGATTGGATGCAATCCGTATTAGATGATTATGGAGATGTGGTCAAATTTAAATTACTAAATGAGGAAATGTATTTAGTCAATCATCCAGATTTGGTAAAAGAAATGATGGCTGTAAAACAGGACAATTATACGAAGCGATCGACCGCTTTTAAAATGGTAAGTGTGGTATTGGGAGAAAGTACATTTACCGCAAGGGGAAAATCATGGGCTAGAAAAAGAAAATTAGCACAACCTTCTTTCCACAAAAAAAAGATCAATAATCTAACCTCTATCATGACCGATACGATTAAAGACATGTTAGACGATTGGGAAACTCGTTGTGATAAAGGAGAGACCATTGAAGTTGCAAATGCAATGATGCGATTGACTTTGTCAGTAGTCGTAAAAGCATTGTTTAGCACAGCTTTAAAGGAGGAAGAATTACAAACAGTAGCCGATATCTTTACTCCATTGCTAGTAGAAACCACCAAAAGGATTCTTTATCCTTTTAAATGGATTTTTAAATTGCCTACTGCAAAAAATAAAGCCTATTTTGAAAATATAGAAAAACTAGATCAAATTATTTTTAGAATAATAAAAGAACGAAGAGCTAGTTCTGAAAAGCCAATGGATTTATTACAAATGTTGCTGGATGCCAAGGATGAAGAAACAGGAGAATTCTTAGACGACAGAGAATTAAGAGATGAAGTGATGACGGTATTTATTGCCGGTCATGAAACTACTGCTAATGCAATGGCTTGGTTGTGGTCTGTTCTTTCTCGTCGGCGGGACATCAGGAAAAAAGTAGAGGAGGAGGTAGACCAAGTACTGGGAGAACGCGTGCCAACAGCGGCAGATTTTCCAAAATTACCTTACCTACTTAAAGTCTTCAAAGAAACATTACGAGTCTATCCACCAGTTCCTATATTGCCGAGGCATGTGGAAAAAGATGATAAAATAGGTAACTATAATATGAAAGCGGGACATGATGTTTTAATCAGTCCCTACCTTTTGCATCGTCATCCTGATTTTTGGGAAAAACCAGAATATTTTGATCCAGAACGTTTTGAAAAAGAAGCCATAAAAAAGCAACATGTCTTTGCATATTTGCCATTTGGTGGTGGACCAAGAATATGCATGGGAAATAATTTTGCCATGATGGAAGCTGTTTTTATCCTTGCGATGACTGCTCAAAAATTTAGATTGAATGTGCTTCCAGGTACAGAGATAAAACCAATAATTAGTCTGACTACTCGACCTAAATACGGCGTCCCAGTTACCCTTGAAAGAAGAAAGAGATGATATGAAAAATTGTTATTAGCTGTAGGTCTTGATTTCCTTTGGTTGAAGACCTTCCTTTTTCAGTTTTTGACTAAAAGTATTATCTTACCGATCATGGTAAAAATAAAACTTGCGGCTACTATTTTACTCGCTAGAGATCATCAAGGGATACTAGAAGTGTTATTATTAAAAAGAAATAAAGCACTTGCTTTTGCAGCTGGACTTTGGGTATTTCCTGGTGGAAAGATTGAACCAGCTGAAATAGAACAGACAGAAGATGAATTGGCTGCGGCCAAAATGGCTGCTGTACGAGAAACGAAAGAAGAAGCTGATTTGAACATTAGTTCAAATGATCTTATATTTTTTAGTCATTGGACTACTCCAAAGGTTGAGCCGCGTAGATTTGCTACTTATTTTTTCTTTGCTGGAGTGTCTACCAAAACATCAGAGGTGACCATAGATGATAGCGAAATCAAGCAACATCTTTGGATTAATCCACAAGCTGCTTTAGACCAAATAAATATTGGTGAATTAGCCATGCTTCCGCCAACCATCATGAGTTTACAATTGATTAGGAAATGTAAAACGATTGAAGAAATTAAAGAACTATTAAAAGAAAAAGAACCGATTTATACCTTGCCCGTTTTAAAAACAATGGGCCCTAAAATGGTTTGCTTATTTGAAGGGGATGCGGGTCATGCTCTTGCGGATCTAGATCTAGATGGACCAAGGCATCGCTTTACTTTGGATATAGAAAAAGGTACTTATGATTTTGAATTTAAAGGTTGTGATGGAATCACACCAGTCAATGGAGGAATACATTTATGAGTAAATCAACAAAGCCAATTCGGATAGAAATTTCTTTAGATGTCATGTTTCAAACGGTGAACTGTTATTTGGTTCCAGGTGAGGCTTTGACCCTTATTGACTGTGGTTGGTACTCGGAAGAAAATTGGGCAAAATTTCAAGAAGAAATCGGAAAACATGGATATCAAGTTTCAGATATTGAACAAGTAATCGTTACTCATGAACATCGAGATCATATTGGATTGTTACCTGAAATAATATCACATTCCAAGGCTGTTATTCGTGCACCTAAAGTGATTGAAGGTTGGTTTACTCACCCAGAAGAAATGATAGCATCCTCTAATCGTTTTGTCTATAGCTTATTTCAAAAACTTGACTTGCCCAAAGAGATATTGAAACAATTGTCTCAATATTTAGAGTGGATTCAACTGACCCGGAAGGTTCCAAGTTTAGATCGTTTTGAATATTTTGAAGAAGGGGATTTTTTGACGATTGGCTATCAGGAATGGGAAGTGATGAACACCCCAGGACATTGTCCTTCACAATTTGTTTTTTACCAAAAAGAACACAATTCTATTTTCGGAAGTGATATGTTATTGCCTGTAACTCCAATGCCGATTATTGTGGAAGATCCGAAGCATCCTGGCCAAGCTACTAAAGCTTTAAACGACCTTTTAACTTCCTTTAAACGATTATATGCGCTAGATATTCAAACGGTATTCCCAGGTCATGGAGAGGTTTTTTACAATGCCAATGCGATCATAGATCAGCAATTGGCTCGGATCGAAATGCGAAAAGAAGATTGTTTTCAAGCCATCAAATCAGGATTGAGGACTCCCTATCAAATTAATAGAAAAATGTATCCCTTTCAAATGATGCCACCTGATTTTAGTGGTTTGTATATGGTGTTGGGGTATATTGATTTATTGAAAATGGAAGGTCGAATTAAACAGGAAGAAAGTGAAGAGGATCTGGCCATGAAATGGTCAGTAGTTGATTAAATAATTAGGTCCATATATTTTATTGAATGACTTTCCTTTACCGCAAAACTATCTGTGTTGGTGCTTCGAAATTTTATATTCAGTTGATTTAAACAAAAAAGATACAACTTACTATTGTTAATTTGTTTTTTATAAATTCTAGTATTAAATTTAGTCCTATTCAAAATCTTCCTTTGAAAAACCTAAAGAACATTTTTTTTAATTAATTGTTTTCAAATTGACCTTTGTTTCTTTTAAACAATACACTAATTATGGAATTAAATATCAACGGAAAAATTCACAGCATAGAAGTAGAGGAAAGTATGCCTTTGTTATGGGTGTTGAGAGATGAGCTAAATATGACTGGTACTAAGTATGGTTGTGGGGTCGCTTCCTGTGGATCTTGCACAGTCATGTTGGATGGAGTTGCGGTAAGAACGTGTACTCTACCAGCTTCTGTAGCGGAAGGCAAAAAAATTACGACCATCGAAGGAGTCAGTTCCAATGGTGAATTATCAGAAGTGCAAAAAGCTTGGATCGAGCATCAGGTGCCTCAATGTGGCTACTGTCAATCTGGAATGATCGTCGCAGCAGAAGCATTATTAAATGAAATTCCGAATCCAACTGATGAAGATATCAATAAGAAAATAACCAATATTTGTCGTTGCGGAACTTACAATAGAATTCGAGAAGCCATTCATACAGCTGCAAAAAGAAAAGCAACAAAACAAGAATTGATTGATTAATTCTGATTAGCAATTCGAGCATCTAGAAATATTTGGGAGTCATCCCATACCTTTTCAAAAAAAATATCATGTCTAAAAATAATCGTAAAAATAAAAAAGGGAAGTGGTCACGGAGAGCTTTTATTGGGGTTGGAACTTTGGCAGGAATTGGATTAGTCGTCGGAGTCGGAGGGAATATTTATTTGACTAAAAATGCTAAAAAGTTTTCAGGGAAAGGATTTGGAGATGGAGCATCTTTAAACGCTTGGGTACATATTTCACCAGAAAACCTAATCACACTAGCGGTGCCTCGTGCTGAAATGGGACAAGGAGTCACGACCTCTTTACCCATGTTGATTGCAGAAGAATTGGAAGTATCCATGAAAGATATTCGAATCATTTCTCCCCAACCAGAACCCGCTTATGCCAATACATTAGTGGTTACTCAAAAGGCGAGAAACATTCATAGTAGTTTGACCTTTATGGAAAAAATTGCTCATTTTCTTCCAATAGTCGCGACGGGAGGAAGTACTTCAGTTCCTGATCTTTATGATTTATTGAGAGCAATGGGAGCCTCTGCTAGAGAGACACTTATTCGAGCTGCTGCTAAAAAATGGGGTGTAGATGCTGCACAATGTTATGCGGAAAATGCCCACGTAATGAATAAAGTGAATAATGAAAAAGCGAGCTATGGATCATTGATCGATGAAGCTGCTCAAATCAAATTAGAAGAAATTCCAAAACTAAAACCTAAAAAAGATTGGAAGCTTTTAGGGAAACCGATACAACGCTTAGATATTCCTGAAAAGGTAAACGGAACGGCTGAGTTTGGACTAGATGTACGTCTAAAGGGAATGTTGTTTGGTGCTATTCGTCATGCTACTTATCTAGACGGTGCCATCACCTCCATTAAAAATCAAACCGATATAGAAGCAAGGAAAGGCATCAAAAAAATAGTGATGCTTCCCGATGGTAGAGGAGTCGTTGTTGTGGCTGATAACACTTGGCGAGCTAAAAATGCTGCCTTAGCTTTAAGGCTCGAAGAAACAGGAAACAATACCTTGTCCTCTTCGGAAATTGATAAACAAGCGCAAGATGTGATCGACAATAAAATTATCGCAACACCTAAAGATGCAGGAAATGCAACCAAGAT
>CAYTVR010000252.1:0-10859 GCA_964441245.1 uncultured Saprospiraceae bacterium
TTCCAATAAAACTTTTGAAACTCTAAAATTTAAGACCTTTTCATTTTTTAGTCTAGCTAACTAAGACCTCTAAATTCGCAGGACTTATGTTGATCTAGCAACACAGTTCATCCTATATTTTGAATATTAGTATTGAAGTATTTTAGATGGATAAGTCCGATACCCAAAATGAAACACAGATCTCAATGATTACACAGATCGGACTGATTCCCCCGCGATCGAAGGGCGCATTAGTCGAGAAATCTGCGCGATCTGAGTAATCTGTTCAATCAGTATTCCAATAAAACTTTTGGAACTCTAAAATTTAAGAGATTTTCATTTTTTAGTCTAGCTAGATAAGAACTCTAAATTCGCAGGACTTATGTTGATCTAGCAACACAGTTCATCCTAAACTTTGAATATTAGTATTGAAGTATTTTAGATGGACCAGTCCGATACCGAAAATGAAATACAGATCTTGCGGATTATTCAGATTACGCTGATTTTTCCCGCGATCGAAGGGCGCATTAGTCGAGAAATCTGCGCGATCTGAGTAATCTGTTCAATCAGTATTCCAATAAAACTTTTGAAACTCTAAAATTTAAGACCTTTTCATTTTTTAGTCTACCTAGATAAGAACTCTAAATTCGCAGGACTTATGTTGATCTAGTAATAATGTTCGTAAAACAACTACCGTTTAAACGCTCGTTCAAAAACCTTTTCATTCCCTCGACTATCCGTCACTACCAATCGCAATTGATGCGTTCCCGATTTAATTCGTCCATCAAATCGATGAGTCAATAAATCATTCTTAGCATCATAAGTCATCAATATCCATTGGCCATCCACGGTAGCTCTATAATTAAGGTATTCAATGTTTCGAGCAGTTTCAAAATTATCTTTTATTTTAAAAGACATTCGGGAGTAACCTTTCATGTTGGTTTGAAATTTGTCCGGCTTAATCGTCGGAGGAACATCATCAACCATGATATAAAAATCACCTAGATCACGAACTTTAGTTTGTAACTTTCCATCCTTCCATTCACCACCACAACTGATCACTTTGTTATTGGGTTGACAATAAGCTATAAAAGCTTTGTCTCTTAGATTGGTTGGTAAATTCGTTGGTCGAATCGCTAAGTCATAATATTTATGAACCGGTGTTTCGTAGTCATGAACGTGTTGAACTGCGGAATATACATTACTCGATTTTTCGTTAGACGATCGATATTGGAGATATAAATTTTCATATAAAGTTCCTTTCGGAAAATATAGATATAGTGCATCATTATCGATAATATTTTCTTCTTTGTAAGGCAACAAATAATTGTAAGGAGCTTTGTCAAAAGATTCCACCTCTGCTCGTTTCACCCAAAACTCTAATTTTCGATTGTTTCCAGCGATATCTTTAGCGATCATGCTGATTTTACTCGCCTTATTTTTATGTAAAGTAATCACTCCTTTTTCTTTAACATCATCATACACTGAAAGCTTATTTCCCGGAAGGGAATAACAACGATTGAAATAACTTTTCTTACTCACTTGTTCGGCATAATCCAAATGTGCATTAATATATCGCGATTCTCGAAAAGCAAAAGTTTCCATTTCAAAAGAATAAACGGGCTGGTCATCTTGAAGCATTTCCAATGAGTATATTCCATTCCAATTCGGGACGCCTGTCATATGATCATATACTTTGAGTCCAAACCCAACTCTCCATGCAGGAAAGTAAAGTGTATCTCCTTTGATCCGATAATTACGTTTTCCTTTGATCAAATTATACGTTTTTGTTTCTAAGGATTCTCGTTTATCATTTAAATAATACACTTTCAATTCATGCAATTTGGGCGCTACCTTATCGGTCGATTTCAATCCAAACAATAAAGGATTAATCGGTTTTTCTGTTTTGGTATCTCGAATCTCAAAATGCAAATGAGGACCATAAGATCGCCCCGACATCCCAAGGGTACCTAACTTTTCTCCTTTCGCAAATTTGAATTGGCCTGCTTTAGGAAATAATTCTATCTCAAATTTCTTTTTCTGGTATTGCGCTTTTTTAACGTAAGCATCAATCTCTTTTGGAAGAGTTCCAAGGTGAGCATATACCGTAGTATACCCATTCGGATGATTGACATACAAGACATTTCCATAACCACCCGATTGTATTTTAATCCGAGCGACATAACCTTCAGCTGCAGCTAAAATAGGTTGTCCAGTTCTTCCCTTATGGGCTTTGATATCAATGCCGGAATGAAGATGATTAGGCCGCAATTCTCCGAAGGTTCCAGATAATAAAATTGCGGTGTTGACTGGTGAGCGAAAATAATCTTGTGGATAATCTTTCTTCGGATTCCATTCCAATCCAAAAGAAGAGAATGCTAGAAATCCGATGATTACAATAACTATTATGTAAGAAAAATGTATGTTCTTTTTCATTGAGCAAATATAATTAAATGAGTAGAATTTTTAGGATTTGAAAAATATATTGAAATAAGCTATCCTTGGTTTTTTATTTTCAAATTCATTACCTTTAACGGAAGTTCTAAAATATTGTTTTAAAACTCCTTTATGAAAGCTGTAATTATCAAAAAATATGGTGATGCCAATGAGTTAAAGATGGGAAGAATTGCTCGTCCATCTATTGGCCCTGAAGAAGTTTTGGTACAAGTAAAAGCCATTGGTATCAATCCTATTGATTGGAAAATCAGAGATGGAAATTTCAAAGCACTCAATCAAAAAAAATTCCCTATGATTTTGGGAACGGATTTCTCTGGTATCATTGATGAAGTTGGAAAAAAGGTAAAGGATTTCAAAAAAGGAGATATGGTTTTTACTTCTTCGCCGACCATGAAAGGTCAAGGAGCTTATGCCGAATATGCAAAAATTGATGGTCAAAATTTGGCTAAAATGCCAGAAAAAATGTCTTTTGAAAAAGCCGCTGCTTTGCCTGTAGCTGGATTAACAGCTTTGCAAGGTCTACAAAAAAAATGTGGTATACAAAAAGGGATGCAGGTCTTGATCAATGGTGCTTCAGGTGGCGTAGGACATTTTGCCGTTCAATTGGCCAAGCATTTAGGAACAGAAGTGACGGCGGTGTGCAGCGATAGAAATGCAGATTTTGTTCAGTCTATCGGAGCAGATCATGTGATCAATTACAAGGAAAAAGATTTCACAAAAGATAGCTCCACTAAGTATGATATCATTTTTGATGCCGTGGCCAATAAAAGTTTTGGTTTGTGTAAACCCGTGATGAAAAATAAAAGTACCTACCTCAATACCCTTCCAACTCCTGGCAGATTTATGCGGAGAATGCTGACTTCCCTTTCGGGGAAAAAATTACAAACCATCGTCTGCGATATCAATCGAACCGAACTCGAGGTCCTAAGCAAAATGATTGAAGACGAAACATTGAAAGTATATATTGATAAGGTTTTTCCTTTAGCAGAAATAAAAGCCGCTCATGAGTACAGTCAAACGGGACGCGTTCGAGGCAAAATTGTGGTAACGGTTTAATCCATTTTTTGATCGTAACCGCTCCCTTAAACATTATTTTCAAATACAAAGTCTTGCCTTTTTTAGACAATCATTTTTTCCCTTTTTATAAAACATTGCGCTATTTAACGACTCCGAAAATCTGTCATAGTCGATGTAAAGGAGGCCTTTATAAGATATGCTATGAAGTGTACTTTTATTATTTTAGATCCTCTACTACTACATATTATCCAACCTATAACAGTTTCGATTAAATTTACAATAAGCTAATTTATAATTAATATTATCAATACACTAAAATACTATTTTGAGCAAATTATATATTTAGCGAATCCTTTGTAAATCTAAATAAAATGGATACAATATCATTGATTGTAATGTGGCTTGGATTTATTCTTGCTTCTTATTCCGTTGTTGGAAACGATGTTATTCAAACATTGGGAACCTTTCTAACTTCTAATGAGAAAAGAGTTGCATGGTGGAAATTATGGTTATTTGCCAGTAGCATTCTAGCTGCTACTTTGATTTATGGATGGGCATATGGTGACATCTCTTACGGTCGACTTGAAAAATTTAATATGCCTGATATTTATCATTGGTATTATTTGCTCCCTCCAATTATCCTGTTATCCATAACTCGTTCTGGAATCCCTGTAAGCACCACATTCATGATTTTGACTTTATTTTCGCTTCATGATATCCCAAACGATTTAGAGACCATGATGTCTAGTGTATTTGATACTGAACAAAAGCTTGGTGGTATGATACAAAAATCAATTATGGGTTATGTGGTGGCTTTTTCCTCTGGATTAGTCTTTTATTTATTGATTACCCAACTTACTGAAAAACGTTTTTTAGAAAATCCTTTAAAAGAAAAACAACGTCTATTTTGGATAGTGGCACAGTGGATCACTACAGGTTTTCTTTGGACTCAATGGTTAACACAAGATTTAGCTAATATTTATATTTATCTGCAAGGTGGACAAAATCTAAGTACTTTTAGTTTTTTGATGTCTCTTTTTATTCTCATGGGGCTTCTAGCTTATATTTTTTATAGAAAAGGTGGAGCCGTTCAAAATATTGTAAGAACAAAAACAAATACGGTTGATATTCGTGCAGCTACCTTTATTGATTTAATTTATGGTATCATCTTATATATCTTCAAATACAATTATTTAAATCTATTTGAAGCGAAGCTTCCCATGAGTACAACATGGATATTTATAGGTTTATTAGCTGGAAGAGAGATTGGAATCAAATTGAACATTCATAAAAAATTAGACAAAAAAATATTACAATCTATTTTTGCTGATTTAGGAAAGGTTTTTTTTGGTTTATTGATTAGTGTTATGCTTGTATTTGTTATTAAATTTTTTGCAGGATAATCAAAACATTTTTTTTGTATTACACCATACTTGGGCTAGATGACGCAGCGACGTAGCCAACACTGAATATAAACTGCATAATCTGTGGCGGCCCTTTAGGAAAGTAGTACTCTTGTAAATTCTCGCGATGGTCATGTGGTATTTGATCTGTGACGTTTCTATTTCATTTCTTCAATTTCTTTAATCCCAACATGGTTTTCAATTAAATACATTTCTGGTCTTCCAACGGCTACACCCATTTTTATCCCACATCTTATAAAATACTCTTCCCCTTTTTTTACATCAATAATAACAGAATCCGAAGATTCTGTTTTACCCCAAAACTTATGCTCTCCAAAGTTTTTAATTTCATATTTGAAATAGCTTCCGTTCCGAATTTTCCCTATTATAGTTTCATCATCAAGTCTTATTTTGTATCCAAGAGCTGCCCCAGTAAAATTCCTTGGTCTATAAAAATGAACCACTGCGTAATCTACATTGCTTGGTAGTCTCGATTTGTTTTTTAATACATTTTCTGCCGATATATTGGTTAGTATATCTTCGTTTAAATTTCTATACATATTTGCCTTAATTCGATAGCAGGTACTTGCAAGGTTTGGCTTTTTAATTTCGGTTATCAAAATAAAATTTGCTCCTGATTTTCGTGCAGTTATCTTTGCTTCTTGGATCACTTTTTCATATCCACAATCATTTGAAAACCCACTATCCCCAACTTTTAAATGGCCCACCAATTCTGAATTTATTGGAGCTTTTCCTCCTTCTTCTATTATAAAGATCTCGCTATCTTCAGGAATTGGAGATAAGTTGTTGTTCGTTAGGTTACTTCTGACTTTAGGCGTACAAGATTGTAATAATATTCCTAAAATTACTATTGAAAATATTTGCTTCATTTTACCATTATTAATTATTCGGTTTAAGTATACTATAAGTTGGGAAATGAAATGTTATTAAGACGTTTTTATTTTAGAACGGTGCAACAAAGGTGTGGAATATGTGTTTTTTCTTAAAAATGTAACACAATGCTTGCTTATTATTATTTCACTAGTTCCCTACAAAAAAACGATACGAACTAATTCACTCCGCCAATAGATGAGACCAATCACCTTCTAATCCCTCTTCACTTTCATTTTTTTTCATATACTCTAAAAAATCCTCTCGAGAGATACCTCTCGCACCAAGGCTTTTGAGGTGTTGTGTTTCTTGTTGACAATCAATCAGCCAAAAACCAAGTTCTTGCAGTTTTCGTACCAAAGTAATAAAACCTGCCTTCGAAGCATTGCTAGTTTTGGCAAACATCGATTCGCCATAAAAAACTTTACCTAAAGCAAGACCATATAAACCACCGACTAATTCATCATTTTGCCACACTTCTACAGAATGTGCATAGCCCATCCGATGAATAGTCGTATAAGCTTCAATCATTTCTTCAGAGATCCAAGTACCACCACCCTGCCCTTTTCGCCATTGTTGTTGACAAGCACGCATGACCTCTTCAAAGTTCTGATCTAAAGTGTAGGAGAATTTTTTTTGATTGAAATAGGACCGCATACTTTTGGCCACTTTTAATTCATGTGGGAATAGAACAAAGCGAGGATTCGGCGACCACCAAAGAATAGGATCTTCTGGATTGAACCACGGAAACAAACCTCTTTCATATCCCAAGAGAATTCGCTCCGGCGATAAGTCACCGCCAATGGCTAGAATACCATCAGGATTGGCTAGGTGTGCAGCAGGAAATGAAATCTCATCTTCTGATAACCAGAAAACGGGCATAGGTTAGGTTATTTCGGTTTATTCGAAGTCTGGTAGACAACTTCATTAAAATTTTTAAAATAAAAAAGCGGAAACCGCAATGCACAAGGCAAATCAATTTCCGCTTTTTGCTGAAAAGCAATGATTCGTTTTAGCTACATTCACCTTCAATCACTGCTGATAATCCACGATCAATCAAGGCATCTTTGAAGGGTCTCAATACTTTCATTGGTGCAGTCTTCACGGTCGCTTTTCCTTTATAATGAATGATCAAAGCCAATTGCTCTGATTGTGCAAATGAATGCTGTAGAATTTCTATAAAGCATTCTATTACCCAATCGAAGGTATTGTGATCATCATTGTATACGATGAGCTGTGATTTATTTCCGGTCTCTATTTCTTCTTCTAAGACCGCTACTTCTTCCAATTCTAACTCTTCAAGTATATTATGTAACATAACAAAAAATTTATTTCTCTTTAAACAAATAATTGAATTTTGAATAGCTCTTCTTTCGCGAAATTCACATATATATGTGTCATTCAAAATTCTTGATTTCAATTATTCAAAATTTAAGCTCCACCCTCTTTAACTAATTTAAGCTACTCAAAGTTTCCTTAACAGCAGAAAAATTTGGTAAATCTCCCGCGGACTCTAATACTTCTGCATATTGAACAGTGCCTATTTTGTCAATAACAAAGGCTGATCTTTTAGAAACTCCTTTCATATCTAATACAAAATCTTCGTATAAAGCGCCGTAAGCTCTTGAAACATTTTTGTTAAAATCAGATAGTAAAGGGAAATTCAAATTTTGTTCAGCTTTGAATTTTTCCAAAGTAAATAACGAGTCAACCGATACCGCTAGTATCTCAGCATCTAAATTATTGTAACTGGCGATATCATCACGCATCGTACATAATTCTGTGGTACAAACGCCTGTAAAGGCCAATGGAAAAAATAATAAAACCACATTTTTTCCTTTATAACTTCCTAGGGAAACCTCTGATTTATCAGAAGCTCTTAATGTAAAATTCGGTGCTTTGTCTCCGCTTTTGAGCGTCATATTTTCTATTATATTTCAAAGTGTTAAGAATTGGTGATAAATATAGCGAAAATACGAGGATTTTTGCTTAAAAACAGTCAACTTTTAGTAATATTTGATATTCATGTGACAGTAGGAATGGTGTTTTAGTGTCCTAACCTTCACTTGTTTTTTTAAAAGAATTCCCTAGGCACTAAAATTTTCATTAAAATGTATCTTAGTGCTTTCTTTCTTAAATAATAGTCATTGAGGTTGTGTTCACACAACTTCTTTCAAATAAATCTGGTGAGGGAACTGGCCAATTATTATGAATCCAACACAACGCGCTTATCTTGAATTACACATTGCCGTCCTTCTTTTTGGGATCACCGCCATCTTGGGAGATTTAATTTCTTTACCCGCTGTGGTATTGGTTTGGTGGAGAGTTTTAATCACTTGTATTAGTTTATTTTTTCTGATTCGAATGGGCGCAGGATTAAAGGAGATTCCCAAAAAACTAATTCTTCAATATATGGGAATTGGTGTTTTGGTTGGTTTGCATTGGATTACTTTTTTTGGTTCTGTCAAATTTTCTAATGCCAGTATTTGTTTGGTTTGTATGGCAACCACGTCTTTGTTCACTTCTTTTTTAGAACCTTTTTTGCTCAAGCAAAAATTCAAATGGTATGAATTACTACTCGGTTTATTGATCATTCCTGGAATGGCCTTGGTGGTCAATAGTACGGAATGGTCTATGTTGACGGGTATCCTCATGGGATTGACGAGTGCATTTTTAGCAGCAACGTTTACTATTTTAAATAAAAAATTGGTGACCAAAGCGGAGCCAATGAGTATCACTTTTTTAGAATTGGGCAGTGCTTGGTTATTTATTAGTTTGTTGTTTCCTTTTTACTTTTTCAAATTTCCAGAAGCTGACTTTTGGCCGAAAGGCATGGATTGGACTTACCTCTTGATTCTGGCATTGTTGTGCACCACCCTAGCCTATGTTTTGACTCTTCGAGCTTTAAAATATATCTCTGCTTTTGCTTCCAATTTGACGATCAATTTAGAACCCGTTTATGGAATCATTTTGGCTTGGTTAATTTTGCAAGAGAATAAAGAATTATCTAGTGGATTTTATTTGGGTTGTGGAATGATTTTATTAGCGGTCTTTAGTTATCCATTTATCAAAAAGCGATTTGAGGGGTGAGTTCTGATCTAAGAAAGTTGTACTAAATTAATAATTAGGAAGTTCTCCTTATTTTTGCCCCATGAATAAAAAATTATTCGATCAAGCCTTAATAGAATATTGCGAAGCGCATACTACACCAATTTCTGAAGTGTTGTATCAACTGGAAAGAGAGACGCATCTAAAAACGCTTTCACCTCAAATGATTTCAGGCCCCTTGCAAGGACAATTGTTACAATTCATCAGTAAAATGATCCGACCTACTTGCATCTTAGAAATTGGTACTTTTACTGGATATTCTGCGATTTGTATGGCACAAGGTTTACAAAAAAATGGTCAGCTACATACCATCGAGGCCAATATGGAGTTAGAATATATTATTCGTCCTTTTCTAAAAAAAGCGAACCTTGAGGATCAAATACAACTATACATGGGCGATGCAAGAACGATTGTACCAACAATGGATTTGACTTTCGATCTGGTCATGATTGATGCGGGGAAAAAAGACAATGGTTTATATTTTGATTTGGTCTTGGATAAAATACGGCCGGGTGGTTTTATCTTGGTGGATAATGTCTTGTGGAGTGGAAAGGTTTTCATGCAAAATCCTCCAGATAAAGATACTCGTCAAATTCGTGCTTTCAATGAAAAAATACAGGCGGATGATCGGGTTGAAAATGTATTGTTACCGATTCGAGATGGGCTGATTGTTATACGGAAGTTGTAAATAGTTGAATGAGTGAATTTTGAATAACTGAATAGCCCTTTTACGTGTTTGAAATAATTGAAAATAGTGAATTTTGAATAACTGAATAGCCTTCTTACGTATGGTACGGGATTCGGATATTCAAAATTCTTGCATTCATTTATTCAAAATTATTAAAAATAGTGAATGACTAATAAAGAAAGGTATCGAGCGTTTTGTGAACAGGAAAAAGGGTTGCCTATTTTTTCGCAGGCTTGGCATTTAGATGTGGTCACGGAGGATGGAGAATGGGACGTGGCTTTGGTGATTAAAAGTGGGAATGTGGTCGCGAGTTATCCTTATTTCCTCAAGCAAAATGGACCGTTTAAATACATTACTCAACCTTTGTATAGTAAGTTGATGGGGCCTTATATTACGACCGAATTCAATACAGCGAAACATGAAAATAGTATTCTAAAAGAGCTCATTGAACAACTTCCTGATGTCGCTGCCATTGAACAAAACTTTCATTATTCTTTTACCAATTGGTTGCCTTTTTATTGGGCTGGTTTTCAACAAACTACTGCTTATACGTATGTCCTCGAAGGACTGAATGACTTAGATAAAATCTATAGCAATTTGGATCGCCATTATCGTAATAAAGTGATTCCTACTGCGAAAGAAAAATTACGAATTACAACGGATCGCTCACTCGAAGATTTCCATCGCGTGTTTTCATTGAGTTTTCAACGACAAAATTTAGCGTCTCCACTTTCTTTGGATTATTTGAAAAAATATGATGCAGTCATGGCCGCCAATCAGGCTAGAGAAATATTTTTTGCTGTGGATAAACAGGATCAAATTCATTCCGTACTTTATCTAGTTTGGGATGGTCGTTCTAGTTACTATCATTTGGCAGGCGATGATCCAGCTTTGCGCAAAAGTGGTTCTGGTATTTTCTTGACTTGGAAAGCGATTGAATATACTCAACAGGTTTTGGGCTTGGATGTTTTTGATTTTGAAGGGAGCATGATTCCGGGGATTGAAAAGGTGAGGCGAAAATTTGGGGCGCAGCAAATGCCTTATTTTTTTGTGAGTCAAATGAATTCGAAATCGTTTGCCTTTTTGAGGTGGGTGAAGCAGTTCTTTGGGTAAAGCTTTTATCTCTTTTTTCGGCTTAGTTATCTTACTTTTTATCCCGTTTTTGAACGCATACGGGTGAAGCCTAAATATTGACTCATAATTAATTTACTGATATTCAACATATTACAACTACATTTAGTCGTTTGCCTCCGGCGGCTCCATTTTTTCAATCGAAAAAAAATAGAGGAATCCCGAAAGCTTTCGGGACTTGGCAA
>CAYTVR010000253.1:0-10708 GCA_964441245.1 uncultured Saprospiraceae bacterium
TAAATAATTTCTCCAAAGATTATTCTCATTTTATCAAAGTGATAATAAAATGGTTCTCCATGTTCACCTAATGCTTCGAAAACATGCTTTTTATTGTATTCGTATTCCCAAGCTGCTTCAAGAGGAAAATTACTTAAAATGTATAATTGCCAAGGAAGCACAACAACTAAAATGATTAAAGAGAAAATAATTACATTTTTAAAGATATTTTTGATGCTTTGCTTTTGGTAGGAGAAAAGGAGAAAAACAGGTAGCACAATTAGTGCTGGCAACCACTTGGATAATATGGCAAGACCTGTCAAAACGGCACCAAATATTAAAGACTTTGTTGACTTTTGATCGACACTTCTTAGCAAAAGATAACCGGATATTGTTACAAGTGAGTAGAAGAAAACATCGATATGATCGGTCGCCACTCTTCCCGCTGTCGATTCAATTATTAACCCATTTATTGAAAAAAGAAAGGCTGCAAAAAGTCCAACTTTAGCTGATGCCAGTATTTTTCCAATTTTGAAGGTTGCAAATATTGAGATAGTACTAATTATAATTGAAGGGATTCTCAATGCAATTGTATTCTTTCCAAACACCAACATGCTCAATGCCATCGAGTACAATGGCACAGGTTGCTTATGAACCCAAATGTGATTGGCAGACCAGTCCCTATAATCATATTCAAGTAATGGGATAGAATACAACATGGGTTTCATTGGGTTTTCTAACAGATTTTTTGCTACAAGAGCATGGTACCTTTCATCCCATTCGTGCAAATAGAAATCCATAGCAGTATAAATTCTTAGCAGTAACCCACCAATAATTATCAAGTATAGACAGTATTGGTATTTCTCATTTTTATAGTTCTTGAAAGCGAGAGCATATAATAACACTGCTATTCCAACTGTAAATATTCCATAAATTCTATTTTCCATTTTTCAAAAGATCTTTACTGCCACATGAGCTATCATAGTTGTTTTATTGGCGAGTCGTTTTTTTATTTTAGATTTAATTGCCATGAAATACCGAATTGATCAATGACCCAACCAAACTTTTGGCTGAAACCATAATTGTTCAAGGGCATTGTTACATGACCGTTTTCAGCTAGTTTTGAAAATAGTCTTTCCAATTCATTTTCATTTTTACATTCAACGAAATTAGAAATTGCAGGGCTAAAATCCCAATTGTGAATAGGTGGACTGTCGCTGCACATAAATTGTTTTCCGTTCAGATCAAACGTAGCATGCATAATTTTCCCTTCTTCACCAGGCCCTTCTTTCCCCCAACGTTGTAGGTTGAGAACCTTGGAATTATCAAAAATTTCTACATAAAGATTCATTGCTTTTTCCGCATTATTATCTTGGAAGGTCAGGAAAGTACTAATTTGATTTTTCGTAGTAGCCTTATTCTGAATCAATACCTTTTTCAAGCTGTCATTCGACACTTGAAGTTTTTCAATTTTGGCAAGATCATTCTTATTGTTTTTCGAAACGGTACAACTTATTGTTAGCAAAGTTAACAATAAAAATATTGGAAATATCTTTTTCATTTTAAAAGGATTTTATAGGTTCGATTAAGTCGTATCAACAGCTACTTAGTCGTTGGGGATCGTGTTTATTTTTCTTCCACTAGTTGTATGTTATTTCCACAGGTATCATTAAATACAGCCACTATTACGGTACCCATTTCTGTTGGGTTCATACTAAATTCGACGCCTAATTCTGTCAGCCTTTCAAATTCTTCTTGAAGATTGTCAACATAGAATTGTGTCCATGGGATGCCTGCTTTCATTAGTGCATCTTGGAAAACTTTCGCAGGTTCGAAATGATTTGGCGCAGGTTCGAGCAATAATTCTGGACCGTCTTGGTCATATTTAGAAACTACGGTTAACCACCGATTTCCTTCACTTAATGGGCTATCTACCTTTTTTATAAAACCCAAAATATCGGTGTAAAAATCTAATGCTTTCTGTTGATCTCTTACAGGAATACTTACTCCTTTGATTTTCATAATTCACTTTTTAATGAGTAAATCCGCAAGGTAAGTTAAATTCAAGTTTTGGACTTATCGAAAGTTGCTCTTCTGTAAATTGATGGCGCCATCCCTGTTTTAGTTTTGAACAAGTTAGAAAAGGAGTTAATGCTTTCAAATCCGATAGCGTAACAGGTTTCAGATACAGATTTACCTGCTTTTAATTGTTCTTTTGCTTTTTCAATACGTTTATTAATTAAATATTGTCTTGGCGTAATTCCATAATACTTTTTGAAAACTCTAACCAAATGGAATTTTGATACGCACTGTAAATGGGCGAGTAAATCCAGATTTAGTTCTTTCTCAAAATTTGCATCGATGTATCTTTTCGTATTAACAGCTACGTCAATTTGAATCTTGTTGGAGAAACAGATTTCTTTTATTCTCTTTAATTCTTGAATGTAGTAACTCATTTTTTTTGTTTTTCATTGAAACTAAGGGAGTCTTCATTTTTGGGGAGCGCAAAGTTCGCTAAGCACGCAAAGTTTTCAACATTAAGCTGTTATTTTTGCTCTTTCAACTTGGACGCCATTTAGTGATATGCCGCGCTAATCGTCTTGCTATACTCCGTCCTCTCGCTTAGCCAGTTTTGAAATATGCCTTCGGCTGACTGCTGGTTTTACTATCCACAATACCCACTTCCATAAGAATAAATAAATCTCGGATTCCAATTATTGTCTTTCCCTAAAATCATTCTTGAACATTGTTCTCCTTCCAATAATTTACTTTTCTTAAAAAAATCAATCCCATCTTCATTTTCAATTGGCAACAATGTTCTCTTTCCCTTTTTTGAGTGTTTTAATTTCAACAATTCAATCCCTACTTCTTTATCTACTGACACTACTAATCCTCTCCCAAAATGAGGAAGGTAAAATCCCAGCAACTCATTTTCTTCGGTAAAGTATCCTAATCCACCTTCATAATATTTATCAATCAAATGCGCTCGATTCTCTGCATTGGCATCCTTATCCAATTGATATACTTTTTCCAAATCTGAATCTTTTAATGCACGTATTGAATTTGAATATTTGAACTCTTCGTCAACTTTAGTTTCATAAGATTGGTAGACTGTCATTTTTTTAAATCCAATCTTTTGATACACAGGCTCCCCTAGTTCGGTCGCTATCAATAACTGTGTCTCACAGCCTTTGTCTTTCAAAAAATCAACAAGGTATTTTGTCATCTTAAATCCTAAGCCCTTTTTTCTATGCTTTTCATCTATAATAATATTAGCAAGCCATCCTACCTTATCTTTGAGAAAAACATTTCCAGTCCCTATTATTTTTTCTTCCTCAAGAATAACAAATGCATAGAAATAATCTTCTTTAAGAAAGTCTTTTAAAAAGTCTTCATATTCAAATTGCCAAGAAGCTGGAGGGAGACTATTTAATCCAATTATATCTGATTCCTTTAATGTTCTTATCATTTATACCCGTTTTCTTTTTTCTACTCCATTCATCATAATATATCATTTCGAAACGAAGGTCTTCTCAGATTAATTCATAAGATTTATTCTTCTAGCCAAGTGTTTAACTTATTTAGAAACTGATCTTTTTCTTGAGAAGTCATATTTTTTATCCTTGCATTGCGGTGATGCTTACCCGGCATAAAGAACCATAAGGCATCTACTTTTTCTGAAGGTCGAACCGCCGTTGCCGACCAAGTATCTAAATCTCCATTAATGTAAATAAATCGATGACCATGTTGAGGTAGCCATTTATTAATGTTGTTTAGAAGTGAGCCATCATATTTAATTTCCATTTTATTAGGAACAAAAGTGGCATGGGGGTTTGGCTTTAATGGTAATGCTTTCAATAAATCTTTGAAGTCTTCTGTTTCAAAACCGTAATATCCCATCTGAGATGCGGATTGGTAATAATGAGGTCCAAAAAAGGCAATATCTTTATCTCCCAAAAAAGACATATCAGAAACACCAATAAAATGTTCTAGCATTTCATCAATACTAGCATCTTGATCAGGTATAGCGGCACAATCATGACCATATTGCCAAAAGGAAAAAGAATATTCTAACACTGTATATTCAAAAGCTTCTTCGAATTTGAGATAGGTAAAATCGGTCTTTTTACCTTTGCAATACCATTTAAGTAAAGGCATTAGTTCAGATCGTTTTTCCAGTAAACGTCGTTGGAAACTGGTAATATTATTGCGACAAGCATCTGTGCCTACAGTATCTAAAAAGTGATAAATTCTTTCATCTTCATAGCCTTGGTTAATAGGTGCTACATAGGGTACACTTACATATACATCTTCAGGATAAAAATAACGATAAAAAATAGTCGTAGCTCCTCCTTTGCTAATACCGGTGCACAACCATTTGCTTTTGTATATTTTTTTGAAAAGTTGATTGATGTGGTGTAAATCTGCACAAGCTTGTTCCAAATTCAAATATTTATAGTCTACTGAATCAGGAATACTTTCTCCAAA
Organism: uncultured Saprospiraceae bacterium; assembly: GCA_964441245.1. Lineage (GTDB taxonomy): Bacteria > Bacteroidota > Bacteroidia > Chitinophagales > Saprospiraceae > JALZUU01. The sequence goes on from CAYTVR010000253.1 coordinate 4,468, forward strand.
AAAACGATGTTCGATGTCTAGTTGATTTCCTTCTACGAGCTCCGTCAATTCGTAAATGATATTCTTACTTCTATTGTAACCTTCCGAAATCATTACCATAGGTTTAGAAAAACTTCGATGAGACAAAAAAGCACGTTGATAAAAGTAACCTTTTGAAAGATCTTTATGATCAACTGGTTGTTTGATTCGTAGTTCATAAACTGCTTCAAACCCTTCCTTGTTCTCTATTTTTTTAAAGGATATATCTGGTAAATCAAACAGTGATTTTTCCAAGACATCCTGTGCTTCATGGACAAAGGGAAGCAAACAAAATAGCAGTAGACAAATTAAGTTTTTCATATTTTCAATATCATTTATGATTTCTGGAAAGAGTTATAACAAAACGATTACCTTTCTTAACAAACAATTGATTTCAAATTTAATTAAACATCCATCTTTGCATTAATCCTTTTCGTAAGTCAAGGTATTTCCCCGACCTCCAACCATAGACATTTGTAGTTCTGTATCGGTATGTTTGATAATAAAGTATTCATACTTCTCTCCATTTTCATTGACCGTAAGATGTGAGCCATTTGATTTTTGCTCCAACTTATACTTTCCGCCTCCCAAATTCTTTCCATCATAAATGTTATTCCGCATGCCTTTTTTGAATTCAATTACTGCTTTCGGATCATCTATACTTTTCCAGCGGGTATTTTCAAAACTTAGCTCCTCCCCTTTCGTCTTTTCGGTAATTTTGCCGGCTGCCAAAAGCTTGAGTATTTCGTCAAGGTCATCAAAATAAACCGTACCAGATTTACTCTTCAAAGAGGCGGTGATGTCTTTATTAGGGACTTCAGACAGCTTAGGGTCTCCATTACCTTTTATCGTTTTTTCTTTTTCCAATAAACGAATGATCTTTTCATCGTTGAAGTATATCCTTTTTTCCATAAAGGTAAAAGGTCCCATTACAGAAGCTTCTGATGCTCTTTGTTCAAAGATAAAATACGTTTTTCCGTCATTCATATAATAAGAAGTACCAGAAGCACCATGTCCCATGGCCTCTTCTATAACAACCTTCCTCGGTCTGTCATTCTTGTCGTAGTACCCAATAAGGTCAGCGGTTGATTCGCCGCCACCGATGTCCATTTTTGCAGTCTTTTCCGTGTAGGATTTCAAATTTTGCTCGGTGTCTTGGAATTGCTCCCTTATGCTTGATATGATTGTTTCCAAGTCAGGCTTATCTGTAATACTATTGTTATTTTCAGATTTATTTTCGGCCATAGCATTCGAGTCTGCTGCCTTTTTGGAGGGGCTGGCATTTTCAGCTGTCTCCTTTGGGCTATCACTACAAGATCCAATAATCATCCCTAATGCGAATAAGAACAGAAAAAAATTAACGGAGTACTTTTTCATAATTGTATTGTTTAAAAGTCGATATCTACTTATGTCGAATGGTTTCTCACAAAGGCAGTAAACCAATCTAGGGCTTATTATCATTTTATATTTTGTTCGACAGGAGTATTTTCATTCTTCCATTAAAAAAGTCTTTGCAATATAGTATATCACAAAGACTTAATGAATTATTCTGTTGTAAGCTTTACGTTCGCAATTTAAATTTGATCTGAAACTTTACTTGATTGTGCTCTTTCCATCCAATTCGGATTAACGTAAATTATGCTGCAGAAGGACTTTCCAATAACTTCTTAATAGAATTGTAATGGAGCCAAAGCAACATTGAGCCAACTCCAAATACGACATAATTCATATTGTGATGAGGACCCAAATCTGACCAAACCCAGAAACAAATCCCGGTAACAATAACCAGAATGTCGACTAAACCAACCGTATTGGCTAACCAAAGTAAGTTGCGACTTCCGCTCCATTTTTGGAGAAATGCAATGGCGGACAGCAGGGCAAGAAAGCCCGAAGCGATGTGAAAAAATCCATCCATAATACTGAACCAATCGGGAATGACTTCCAAAACGCCTTCCATTAAAAACCCGCCGCCAATAAATACTCGAAGCCCTTGGACTACTTGTAAATCCACTTGAGAAAGATTGTCAAAAATGGAAGAAGACGTAAAATATAACAATACTAAAACGACACAGGCTCCCCCTAAAATAACAGCATAAAAAACACTTCCTGAAAGATCAGAGGCCAGGAAGTTTTGCCCACCAAATCCCCAATAAAAAAAGGCAATGCTTAGTGCAAATAAAACCGCAACAACACCAATTGTTCGGTCAGAGGCTTTTCCTTTTTTGAATAACCAAAGGCTGGCTAAGGCTATCACGATGTTTACAATAATCACCCAGTTTGTGGTGACTGCATAGTATATTGATTCCATTTTTACGAGTTGTTTTAACTAAGGTAATTTTCGATGGTAGACGCAAGAAAAACAGGTGCTTCTTGCATAGGGAAATGACCAGAATTTTCACATTCTATAAATTCAATTTGCTTGAATCCATCAAAATTATCTTTTTGTGCCTTCATTCTAAACATCGGATGATCATAGGCACCTGCTACAACTAAATATGGTTTTTCAACAGTTAACATTTCTTGCTTAAAATTCTCTTGAAGCCACATATTCATGTAAGATAATTGGGCATTTTCATCAGTGACTGCTACATGTCGTTTGGCGCGTAAAGTGTACCAATAATCGCTATATCTGTTAGAGGTGAAAGCCCCATAACCCATTTTAGCAACTTCCACATTCTGCACAATTGATTGTAAAAATTCTTTCGTTTTTTCATCAGCAGGAAATCCGCTTGAAGCAACGGGAGTAACAAGCACCACTTTTTTGATTTTATTTTCCTTGTCCTTTAATGCGGTGTATTGTGCCACCATTCCGCACATGGAATGTCCGATCAAGTGGAAGGTTGTAAAACCCAATGCTTCCGCCAAATTGAAAATGTCGTCTTTGATTTCTTCTAAATTGTAAGCCCCTTTGATCGCTTTAGATTCTCCATATCCTCTAACATCCATAAAAGCATAAGTGTATTTATGTGGATTCAAAAAGGGGATAGTCGTTTTCCAGGATTGAGCATCCCCCATCCAACTATGTAGTCCAATTATTTTGGTGGGGCCATTACCGAAGATTTGATGACCTATATTTTTTTTGTCCATTGTTAATTATTTAATTTTAATGTCCAATTAGAAATTTTTTCACCTATCGCGTTGGGGTGATCTTCTGAAAGATAATGTTTGCCTTTTCCAACATTGAAAAAATCTGCATTTTTAAAATGCTGCTCAGCATACTTTATGTTCTTTTTCCTGACGATCATACCGGGATTGGCATGAATAAATAAGAAAGGAACTGTTGAATTTATCTTTTTTAATCCCGCTGCTATTTTATTCATTTCATCAGCAAAATCTCCTTTTACTTTTGAGATTCCTTTGGGAGGAACCGTATATGGTCCCGCTCCATACATCATAATTTTACGCCTTTCCAAATTGTCTTTATAGGGTTCGTTATACTTCGCAACCAGTTCATCTGAATATTTTCTTGCTACCGACATTTTCAACATCATCTTCGGCATCTTATTTTTTTCAACAATCATTTTATAAGCCCGTTTTTCTTTTTTCATCATCCGGAACATCATCTTTTGCATTAGTTTCAAACTCTTATACCATTCCTTTGAAGGCATATACATCCCTTCAATAAAGACAATTCCCTTAATGTTGGAGTCCTGTTCGATGGCATATTTCAAACCATATAAAGAGCCAATGTCGGTGACGACTAAAGTGACGTTTTGGAGATTCAATTTTTCAATAAAACCCTTGATGTACTGATAATGTCGTTCAATTGAATAATCTTCCTGTTTTGGCACTTCTGATTTTCCGTAGCCTGCTAAATCAACGGCAATGGCTCTATGATTTTTAGCGACCAATGGGACTACATTGCGCCATAAATATGAATTATCGGGGATGCCATGAAAAAACAAAACAGGGTCGCCGGTTCCTTGCTCATAGTATGCTAATTGGATGTCTTCAACTTCTTGATATTGATACCTGTGATTAAACTCGGACGAAATATTCTGCTCCGGTTTTTGGGCTATTAGGTCAGAGGTAAGGGTTAATACGATAAGTAATAACCACGCTGATTGTATAATTTTCATTTTTAATAATGTTTTTTTTCAAACAACAGGATTCCATTTTCTGGAGGCAAATAATTCATCTACCTCTGGCTCTGTGTTATGATTCGTATAGTTACTCATTGTTTTAACGGCTATCCCGGTGATGATACCCAATACATGATTTTCTGTGTATCCCTCCTTGATAAATTCTTGAATTAAATCAGCTTTCACTCTTCCTCTGTTGCGGGTAAGTGCTTTGGTCAATTTGGACAATATCGCCAATTTGGAATCTGTAACTGGAGTGTTATTTCGGATGGCATTCGTAATTTCGATTGGTACTTTCGTCATGTTATCCGCTACAAAACTATGCGCTGCCATACAGTAGCGACAATCATTTTCAAAAGCAACGGAAAGCAATATCACTTCTTGTTCAACAGGTGAAAAGCCTCCATTTTTTCTAAAATTATTGTATGCATAAACGTAAGAATCCAGCAAAGCAGGGTTCTGCCCCATTTTGAGATACATGTTAGGTACAAAGCCCATTTTAGACTTCGTTGCCTCTAAAATATTATTGCTACTTTCGGAAGTAATTGGATGGAGTAATTTTAAGTTTGCCACGTTTTGTGATTTTAGATTATTTAATTATCACAAAGTTGGCCGCTTTAATTTTTCTAAACTGTGCCTAAAAGCTCAGATCTCCTCCTTTTTGGCTCTTTCGAAATTGGGAAGGTGAGACCCCGTATTGTTTTTTAAACGCTTTATTGAAATGATTGCTATTATCAAAACCGCATTCAAATGTAATTTCAGAAATTGAAAAATCTTCAATAGAAAGCAATTGAATTGATTTTTCTAATTTTTGTTCTAACAGATATTTTGCAGGAGAGCTATTGTAATACTTTTTAAATTTTCTTTTAAAAGTCGCCAGACTGCATCCACACAAACTAGCTAATTCCGACATAGATAAATTCGCAAAAGTATTCTGCTGAATGATTTCTTTAAAGTCATATTCATAGGGTGTGAATAGCGTATTAATAAAATCATGGATAGAACTTTCGGTTTTCCCCAATAGAAGTATCAGCTCTTTAAGTTTACTTACAATAAGGTTATCATCTGCCAATTCAGGGTTTTCCAACAGGTGGTTAATACTCTCGATAAAAAATTTCATCAATGGCTCTACTTTGGCCCTGCTGACATCAAAATTATTTTTGAATTCTACTATTTTTAAATCCGTTTGAAAAAAATCTTTAACCATATCCGGATAAAAATAAGCGCCAAAAACGACTATAGAATCGTCTACTTTAAGTTTAGGAGAAGGTTCAATAAAGTAACTTCCACATTTCGCTACGACCGCTTCGCCAGCTCTGATTTCTATTAATTTCGTTGGTGTCCTAAAGGAAAATCCTCCTTTATTAATGAACATAAAGCAGGCTTCGTCTTCCTGAAAGAGTTTTGGAAAACGGTTAAAAGTACGCCCCATTTCTACTTTTTCGAATATCACTTTACCGCTGTATCTTAAGGCTGTTTTTTTCATTTTTTTGATTGATTTTTCATTCTTTGGTTTTTTAATCAAATGTTTCTGTTAGCTCTTATTTTTCTGCTAGCAACGAATCTATGTTCTTGATCATTAGTTAAGACTTTTCCTAAGTACAGTACAAAAACGGAGTAGTTGAGCTAATGGTTAAATTAGTGTGGCATACTTCACAACATCCAATTACTCCGCTTGAAAGATACAGAAAAGGCTTAAAAAGAAAAACTCGGCTCTTCAGCATCTTTCAGATTGGACTTACATTTAAACCTTATCCGCATTTGTTCCGATACAAAATCTAACCATTCCTTTTTGTCAAAATTTAACTATATTTAATCCATAACTTTAATTATGAATCATGATTTATTAAGACTAGAAGATGTTGAAGGGATGAACTATATTGTTCAATCTAAACTCAGGCAATTTGAGCGAAAAACAGTCGCGGATAAATTTTCTATAAAGTCTGTAAGGAAGGGCGTTGAACATTATATTATAGATGGGCAGGAGTATCGCGTTGGAAACGATAACTTTATCATTGTTAGTCCAGGGCAAGAAGTGACGGTTAATATAGATTCCTCTACGGCGGTGGAAGGGATTTGCTATTTCCTGGAACCAGAAATAATTAGCCAAATTAGATTTGCCAATCATCATGCTAAAGGAT
>CAYTVR010000254.1:0-10706 GCA_964441245.1 uncultured Saprospiraceae bacterium
ATTTTATTCTACATCAGGCCACGGTCACACCCAAAACGACCATATTTAAACCATTGGTTATCAGTTATTTAAACCTTTTCATCCTCAAAGCTTATTTTGAAAAATCTAAAAAGTGATTAAAACTAATCTACTGATAATCTTTTAATTAAATATTTATATTAATTTCATGCATTTATTTTTGCCATATCAAGGTGATCCATCATGACGAAATTATTCTTAGCAATTGCAGCCATTTATCTTTTAGCAACTTTATATGTCTACTTCAGACAAGAAAGTTTTATCTTTTATCCGACTCAGCTGAGTCCTAATTATCCTTTTTCTGAATTTGGAAATGTAGAGGAAGTGTACTTTCAGGTGGATGAACAAACCTTGATTCATGCTTTACATTTTCATGTGGAGCAGCCAAAAGGAATTGTTCTTTTATTTCATGGCAATTCACAAGGTTTAGAAAGTTGGGGACATGCTGCGGCTGATTTTACCTTGCGTGGCTATGAAGTCATGATGCCTGACTATCGAACTTATGGAAAGAGTAAAGGAGCATTAAGTGAAAAAGCTTTTTTTGATGATGCTAAATTGGTCTATGATTCCTTGCTTTCGAAATGGGAAGAATCGGATATTATTCTCTATGGTGCTTCTTTAGGGACTGGAATAGCGACTCAATTAGCGACTCGGGTCAAGGCCAAATTGCTCATTTTAGAGACTCCTTACTTGAGTATGCTCGAAATGGTCAAAATTAAAATGATTCCCATTTTTCCCGTTCCGCTCTTACTTAAATATCATTTTAGAAATGATCTGAATATTGTGAACATCCATTGTCCTATTCATATCTTACACGGTACGGCAGATGAATTGATTCCATATAGTCAAGCGGAACGACTGAACGAATTGGCTGGTTCGAACGTCTTAACTACTATTGATGGTGGGATGCATAATAATTTGGGGGAATTTGATGATTTTCAAGAGAAAATTGGGGAGTTGTTGGAGTGATTGAATTTTGAATAATTGAATGAGTGAATTTTGAATAATTGAATGGCCTTCGAACGTGTTTGGGATAAGTGAATTTTGATCGTTACAATAAGGTGCGATTTGCAATAAAGGATCATCCAGAATTCTTGGATTTAAAATTACCAGATGGACTAGCGATCTGGAATGGTGACGCCTACGGCGGAAGACCCGCGAAAGGGATTTGAGGCCGAGCAGGGGGCCGAGCGAACAGCGAGTCATGAAACGTAGCGACCGAAGGGAGGCCCCAAAAAATAAGTAATGGCAAAGTATTAATTATTGAGATGAAAAGATTTAAAAAATTTAATTTTCTTTTGTTGTTGTTTTTGGTGTTGTGGCTAGGAGGTAGTTTTGCTGGATCTGTTTTTTCGACGCGGTCTACTCCTGCTCCAATTGGGGACAGTCATCAATATTTTGAGCGAGCGGTGACTGACCTTGAATTAAAATCAAAAGATGGTACTCGAATCAGTGCTTGGTATATCGAGCAAGGTGATAAAACTAAAGCGGTGATTCTGATGAGTGGACTGCATGGCAATCGGTTGGCGATGGTTAATCGAGCAAAAATATACTTGAAGAAGGGTTATAGCGTTTTATTACCAGACTTGCGAGGAACTGGAAATAGCGATGAAAAACTAATCACCTTTGGTTGGAATGAACGGTGGGATTTACACGCCAGTTATGATTTTTTAAAAACGAAAGGTTATCATGATATAGCGGTACATGGCCAGTCACTTGGCGCCGCTACGATTGCTTATAGTTTTCAAAAATCTCCTGATTATAAATTTGTGGTTATGGAATCTTGTTACGACAATATTGATCAGGCCTTAGCCAATCGAGTGGAACGATTTCATCTGCCGATGTTTTTATTTGAACCACTTTATTTTTTTACAGAATGGCGAATCGATGCGACGACTAAAGAGCTTAGTCCAGAAGATTATTTGCATTTGTGCAAAGCGCCTACTTTGATGATGGCTGGTGATAGTGAAATTCGGGTACGGAAAAAAGAAACAGAAAAATTATTTTCAAAATGTGGCGCGGATAAAAAGGAATTGCATTTTTTTAAAGGTGCAAAACACATTGACTTTCTAAAATATGATTCAAAAGAATATTCCAAAGTTTTGAGTGACTGGTTGAGTCAGATGGAATAGAAAACACCCAACTATTAAGACATAATATTTCTATTTAAAAATTCTTTAAACTGTAATCTTCAAATCCATTTCAATGCTGCAAAAATCAATCGGTCTGTTGTTAAAGTGAAATAATTTAGTGCTCCTCTCGTTGTATCATTTTTAGGATATAAAGCTATACTGTTGTATTCTTTCCCTTTTCACAACTGTTCAGACGCTGTGATTTTTCTACCACACTTTCTGCACAATGAAAATTATTTTTTTGATGAAACGAAACTACATTCTTCTTTTGGTTATCTTTTTTTTATGTTCAACTTTTGAACTTTTAGCTCAAGGAAAAAAAAAGAATCCATTTCGTTGGGGTTTGCAATCGGGAGTCAATTTAAGTGTATTTACTGTCGAAAATAGTTCAGTAGATAAGGAAGCTTTTTTAGGTTTATCATTTGGAATTATTGGTCAAAAACACTTAAAAAATGTAAAATGGAGATGGGGAGGATTTACTACTAGAACGACTATTGCCTTTGAAACAGGAATTATTGGTACACGCAATGGATATCAATATAATTTTAAAAATCAAGCTATTTATCATGAACAATTTGGGGTAGAAGTTCCAATTATGTTAATTTTTAAAAACACAGATAGAAGGCATTACCGAAGGTTGAGAAAGAGCAAGATAAATGTTATTGCCAAAATGGGGATTAGTTTAACTATGCGTCCGAGAAAGGAGATCAAAAATGAAGTTTTTGATGAATTGGGGAATATTGCTTTACTAGAAGAAACGATACAACATTCAAAAATAAGAATTCAATTTTATTCGGGTTTCGGTTTGGAAAAAAATCATAAAAATGGTAGCTTGACTTATACTGGTTTCAGTTTTCATATTAGTCCAATGACGACGACTGAAGGTACCATTCAAATCTATAACAATGGACAAAGTCAGATGGGATATTTGACCAAAAATGATAGTTATTTTTCTATAGATGTAAAATATTTTCCACCACAAAAAACAAAACGACAAAAGGGAAAAGGGCAATTACCCGACATCATTTACAACCCTCGCTTTTTATAATTTATCTTAGTTTTTCTTTCATGAATCCAACTATTTCAAGTTTATTAACTTTACGTCTTCGGCAAGTAAAAAGAATATTACAAGACATTGGTTTTGTATACTTGGTACTCTTGTCTCCCTTGTTATTTATTGCGGTTTTAAAAGCTTGGGAAATTTTAGTTGAAATCGAATGGACTTATTTGCCGGGACTGATTGTACTTGTTTTATTTTTGATGATCCACCTCAACAGGAAGGATGGTCACTTTTTACCGCGTTTACCCATTTCTGCTTTTCAAGCTTGTTTTTCGGAGTATCTTTTAGCATGGTTTCCTTTGGCAGTCATTGCTGGATTTGCAGGCAATTGGCAGTCGCCTTTGGTCGCGTTGATCGGTATTGTTTTTATTGCGATAATTCCTCCGGGCTTGCTCAAATCTAGTATCAAAAGCAGGTGGTCATTTCAACAGATTCCACCCTTAGCATTTGAATGGCGTAGTGGTTTTCGCAAACATTTCATTCCTATTGCGTTTTTATATCTCGCTGGATTGGGGCTTTCCTATTTCACGGCTTCTTTACCTCTTGTTGCTTTTTTTATCGCTACCTTTTTAATGACTTTTCATGAGAAACTAGAGCCTAAAGAATTGATGGAAATCTTTTTTGACAAAGGATCATTTCTTTGGGTAAAGATAAAATTACATTCTACTGTTCTTCATTTATTTTTTCTTCCTTTGTACCTATTATTTCTCGTATTCCACTATCCATATTGGTATGTTTTAGTATTTATTATTCTCTTTTTACAATCGATTATAACTTTTTCTATTTTTTATAAATATGCCCATTATCGCCCCAAGAGAAAGCACGTGAATGCCTCAACACCTAACGCTATTTTCTTGATGTGTGCTTTGTTTCCATTGACTTTTCCGATCAGTCTCGCGATGTTGCTGATCTATGGTCAAAAAGCCAAAAATAATCTAGCTCAATATTATGCTTAAAATAAATCAACTTCAAGTTTCTTATACCTCTCATCTAGTTTTAGACGATCTTCAATTGGATTTCCATGAAGGAGAAATTCATGGTATTTTAGGTATGAACGGAAGTGGTAAAACGACTTTTTTCAATAGCGTTTATGGTCGCTTAAAGAGATCAAATGGAACCATTGAATTTAGGGGAAAGGAATTAGAGCAAGGCGCGGTTGCCTATTTAGAAACGGAAGATTTTTTTTATTCTTTTATGAAAGGTAGAGAATATTTAAACTTACTTTTTAAAAATGCCGATAATACTTTAATCGATGAATGGAATGAACTTTTTCAGTTACCACTGAATGAATTTGTCGACAACTACTCTACTGGTATGAAAAAGAAATTATCCTTTCTTGGCTGTATTGCACTTGATCGACCCATCCTTATTTTGGACGAACCTTTTAATGGTATTGATTTGGAAAGTAGTGAAGTTTTATATCAGATTTTATCAAAGTTAAAAACCAAAAGCAAAACAATTTTACTATCTTCTCATATCCTTCATTCGCTTACCAGCATTTGTGATCGTATCAGTTATTTGGACCAGAAAAAAATTCAATATACTTATCCTCAAAATGAATTCCCTGTTTTAGAAGACAAGCTAAAAGAATTGATTCATCAAAAAATTGGTGGAAAACTGGATGTTTTATTAGATCGTTGATATATTGTTATTACTTATGCTTATTTTTAGTGATGCCATGATCCTGATTAAAAAAAATAGCAATCATCATTTATACAAAATTTGATATCCCTTACAAAAAAGCGTCGTTCTTCCTGCTACCGTCAATTTTTCAACAACACTATTTTCGGGCCCTTCTGCTCCTTCAACTCTCCATTCCCAAAACCATTTTTTAGGTGGATTTTTATAATGCACAGCTCTTCGAATTGCTTTCTTTAAAATCCTCTGCATGGTTTTATAAATGTCTTTCCGCTGTTTTTCATTCAACTTATCAATAGTTGAAGCTGGATGAATTTTCGTTTGATAACAAATCTCATCCGCATATAAATTTCCTACTCCAGCAATCAATTTTTGATTGAGCAAAAAACTTTTGATATTCATTTTCCGATGCTCCATCAATTGTAAAAATACTTTTTGCTTCATCACCAAAGCATCTTCTCCTAGTCCTTTTTCCAAGAGGTGATTTTCCAGATCCTCAATATAAAGTATCCTAGCAAATTTACGAGGACAATCAAATCCTAATCGAAAATTATTGTCAAATAAAAAAGCAAATCGCTCATGCTTAGGTGGATCAAGCGATGCATCATAATACACAAAATCTCCGGTCATCGCAAAATGAAACTGCACATGATGACCATTATCTAATTGACCAAATAAATATTTTCCTCTTCGATAAGATGTTGTAAATGTTCGTCCTTTTAAACGCTTCGCAAATTGTCGACCACTACAATTGCGAATAATCTTATCATCATGAATGATTACTTTTTGAATTTTCTGATTCAGAGAGCTTTGATCAAAATATTGTTGAAAGGTATTTACTTCGGGTAGTTCAGGCATTTTTTGGTGATATGGTGTTATAGTATTCGAGTATTCAGGTTCGAAGGCACTATAATCCCTTAACTCTCGAACAAGCTAACACCAATACTAACTAATTTAAATAAAGCTCAAAATGATTAAAAAAGTAAAACTTTTCCTACTTTTGGCGACCAAATTTTAATTTAATTAAAAACATTAGAACAATGAATGCTGAAATCCATACTTCCAAAGGGGTCATGAAAATTGAACTTTTTGAAGCAGATACTCCAAATACCGTTAAAAATTTTGTTGATTTGATCAATAAAGGATTTTATGATGGATTGACTTTCCATAGAGTGATTCCTAATTTTGTTATCCAAGGTGGTTGCCCTAATGGCACTGGTACTGGAGGTCCTGGTTACAAAATTGATTGTGAATTAGATGGCGAAAATCAATTCCATGATAGAGGTGTACTTTCCATGGCTCATGCTGGTAGAAACACTGGAGGTTCTCAATTTTTCATTTGCCATAGCCGAGACAACACGGCGCATTTGGATCGTAATCATACTTGCTTCGGTCGTGTATTTGAAGGGCTAGAAGTAATTGATGCCATCCAAGGTGGAGACAAAATTGAAAAAATGCTTATTACAGAATAATATTTTTTTGATCGCTTTTGCTAAAAAAGTGAAGGCGTTATTTTTATAAAAATCAGAAATCATTAAGTGATTTCTGATTTTTTTTTGATCATGAAAAAGTGATTTCCATCTAAGCTTGACTTTACTATTTTTTATCCCCATTAGAGTATTACTTGAATGATATATGTTTTTATTATTCTATAGATTTTCGAAAGGGTTTACACGATAGAAGAGTGCGTGGCCTGGCAAAAAACTGTTTGACGGAGGAGTTTTTTTTGCCAAGCGTTTTGCTGACTTTTGAGTCCCGTTCAAAAACGGGACAAAAGTCAGTCGCCGAAGGCAAGATTAATTGTGAATAAGGTTTTAAGAATAGCTCATTAAAAATTAAATTACATTACATTTCAAAAATATGAATTTTCGCCCTGCTATGTTGTGGTGTTTTTTCTTATATAAAAGGCTGGTAATCAAATTTTTATTTTTTGATGGTTGTAGTTTTTAACATTTTCTAACACTAGTAAAAGTAGTAAAGTCAAGCTAAGTCTATCCGTTTGTTTTGCATCAATCATTCTTCTCATCCTTTCAAATGTTAAGAAATACCATTTTCATATTAAATAAAATCGCTTTGCCGTTTTAATTCAAATCGACATTAAATCTTCATCAAAATTACACACATGAAAAGCCATCAATTTTTCTTATTCTTTTGTCTCTTTACATCTGGGATGTTACTTAGTAGTTGCGGATCAGTTCGGATGCTTCCAGAAGTGAAAACAAAAATAACGGGAGCTATGGCCTTGTCCACACTTGATGTTCCAGAAGGACAATCATTAATCTACGTGATACGTCCATCAATAGCTGGTTCAGCAGTCAATATGCCTGTAAGCATTGACGATATACGAATGGGGTCGACTCACGGCAAACGATTTTTATATGCCTTTGTAGCTCCTGGGAAACACCAACTTCGTGGCATGGCAGAAACAGAACATGTATTAACCTTAACCACTGAACCTGGACAAACTTATTTTGTCAAACAGAAAGTCAAAATGGGTGTCTTATACGCTCGAAACAAAATGGTGCTTTTAGAGAAAACAAAGGGAATCCAACAAATTACTGGATGCAAACTAGCTGATAATAATCTAGAGACTACAGGGTTTGAAAATCTGGCGATGAAATAAGCGTCAATCTTTTATGGCTTTTGTTGCTTCTTTTTTTTATAAAATATAGAGGTCTAATATTAAAATTCATTTGCTACCTTGTGGTATAAATAATATGTTTTATACCGAATGATATTGGATCAAATATTTATTGAAGGCTGGTGGAAAATTGTAGCGCTTTATGCTGCCATCTACCTTTTGATGGAATATGCGACCTACAATATTATTTTCCGTTCCTTGATGGGAAAACCCAAAGCATGGACCTTAGAGGAAATCCGTTTTTGGCGACGAAAAGCACAATTCATCGGAGCTGTTTTTTTTGCTCCACTTTTCGAGGAGTTCATTATTACCTATTTGGCTTACACCAGTTTTCTACAATTTTCTCGTGAAGGGATGGAAGGAATCGTATTGATTTTAGTGGCTTTATTTTTTGCCTTACTTCACCTTCCCGGCGATCTTCATCGACAACAAAACAACTTAGCTGGCATTCAATTAAGAGCACTCGTATTTGGTCAATTTCTTCGTTTCTTTTACTCCATGACTGCGTATTTTGTGTATATAAAAACAGGCACACTTTGGGCTTCTATTGTCTTACATTATTTGGCCAATGCACTTGTTTCCGTTTACAACTTTGATATTCAAGATGGAGTCCGAGTCGTCGGTTCCATAAATATTTTACGCTTTTTGATCACTTGGATGCATATTGGTTTTGGTCTTTTTGCTTCCTATCATTTTTACTATTTTGCTCCGGAATGGAGTCCCTACCTTATCGGTGCTAGTGCCTTATATATTTTAAATATCCTTGCCAGTAATTTTAGATTTTGAAAGTCGTTCTAGAGAAAAGCTGAAAATATAAAAACTTGGTTCCGCCCAAATTTTGAAAAATAGTAAGAAAGTATTTTAGATTTATTCTTTTTTCAAAATGGAACGCTGATTTTACGGCTCACTCAGATCGCGTTGATTTCCCCACGATCGTAGGGAGCATTAATCGCGAAAATCTGAACAATCTATTAGATCCGTATTCAAGCACTATTTTTGAAATTATAAAAGATTAAGCATCTAGCAGAAAAAAATGACTAAAAGGATAAAACTATTACTAGAGCAAGAGAAAATATTTTGTACTTACTCATTTTTCTTCCTTTCCAATTTATTCTTTTTTCACAAAAAAGTCCTTGCTCTTTCTATCAATTCAGCTATCTTGTGATTTCAACATAAATAAAATAATATGAGCCAAAGCATTACTTTTTCTCCACTCATTATCGGTACCATGCGTTTAGGGGAATGGGGAGCAAAAATGAGCACACAAGAGTTAGAAACGTTTATCGATCAATGTCTTGAAATGGGACTTAATGATTTCGATCATGCAGATATTTATGGACATTATAGTGCCGAAACAGAATTTGGAGAAGTCCTTAAAAGAAGAAAAGACTTAAGGTCTAAATTACAAATCACGACCAAATGTGGGATTAAACTGGTCACGGAGCGTCGTCCGGATCATAAAATCCAGTCTTATAATTCTACCAAAAAATACATTCTCGCTTGCGCGGAAAATTCTTTAAAAGAATTGAAGATAGAGCAAATTGAGCTACTCCTACTCCATCGTCCAGATTTTTTAATGAATCCATATGATGTTGCGGTGGCTTTTGAACGATTAAAAATTGAAGGGAAAGTCAATGCTTTTGGAGTTTCCAACTACAGCCCGTCTCAATTTGAATTGTTAAATTCCTTTACACCTTTAATCAACAATCAAGTTGAAATTTCGCTGACTCATCGCAAGGCCTTTGAAGATGGCACTTTGGATCAATGTCTCCAGCATAAAATTATTCCAACCGCTTGGTCTCCTCTGGGTGGTGGTGCTATTTTTTCTAAATCAGAAGATCCTACCATATTGCGTATTCAAAAAACAGCTGGAGAAATTGCAGAAAAGCACCAATCCAAAATAGATCAAATTTTACTCGCTTGGATTCTAAAACATCCTGCGAAAATTATCCCCGTGTTGGGTACCACTAAAATCAAAAGAATCCAAGATGCTTTAGGTGCTTTGGAAATCAATTTAACTCATGAAGAATGGTATGAATTATGGGTAGCTGCCGCTGGTGTAGATATGCCTTAGTTAGTCACAATCAACTAAAAAACTTCTTGGATTCATAATAATTGAAGTTTTAGGGCTTGACGAAGTAATGTGGTAATATTCTTATTATTTTTTTTCATCTTCAAATCCTTTTTCGTATTCAGTTAGATAGATAAAAATCGATTGATTCTGGAAAAAATATTTTTTTGTTTAAATTTGAATATTAGGACCTCTATAATTTTACTGAGACGCATTAATATTCATAAACGAAATTCTATTTCTATTGAAAATATGGAGTTAAAAGAATTGTGTAAAAAAGGGAAAAATCTAGTTATTGATGGAAAAGTCCATGAATCAATTAAACTATTGTTAGATAACAAAGAGTGTTTATCAAATGAAATTGAAGAAAAACTAATCTTACAATCAATGCAGATAAAGAAGATACAAGATGCGTATAACAATGGATTAATTGACTTTGAAAAGCTAAACTCAAATAACACCAGAATAACAATGGCACTTTTAAACATATTTAAAATACTCAATAATGAATCTAAGATTGAAGTTTTTGACTCTAATCGAATAGCTTATTATCAAGAATCCAAAAATTTAAAAGAAATTTATTCTGTTTTTGATAATCCACATCATGTTACGAAACCAAGGCCTAGATTTTTTGGACTAATCGATGGATTTATAAAATTTAAAAATAAGATTATAAGGAAATTGATATTCATTTTATTGATAACAATTGGAATAGATAGAAAAAAAGCAAAAACCTTAATTAACTTAATAAAGGGAAAATCCCTTAAAAGTGTTAAAGTCGATAGTGCTGTTAGAAAATATGTTGAGAATATTTATAACGCTTATTATTTTGATGATGTTCTTCCCTTTGGAGGAAATGTTTCCACTATTGAATTAACCACTTTAAGTGAAAAACAGAAAGCTCTGAACTTTGAATTACAAGAAGTAATTGACTCCCTAAATCCCCAATCAAATAATAATTTACCTAATTTTGAATAGCTAAGAACTAGTGCATTTTATAACCCCTTAATAATAAGTAAGCAAGAATAAGATAAGAGCTTTAATTAAGTAATATGGGATTAAAAATATGTAATACAAAAAGACTGTGACTAACAAAGGCTAGTCGTTCATGTCTGCTAAACGCAGCCACGCCGTCTAGCCGTGACC
>CAYTVR010000255.1:0-10692 GCA_964441245.1 uncultured Saprospiraceae bacterium
TCCGCATGAGTAAAGACCAAGGCCCATCATGGCTACCAATACAACTAATACTACGTTTTTAAGGTTTTTAACATTTTTCATTATGCTAATGGATTTTGAATTATTAAAATAAAGTGCAAAATTAAGTTTTTTTTTCATTTAGTAAAGCTAAAAATCGAAAATCCCGAATTAATTATTTGAGCTGGATTGAATAAAGCTCAGATCAAAATTATCGTTCGAAAACTGATCCTTTATCTTTTCTATGATACAAATATATTACGCTTAGCCCAAATCTGCTGTTAATGAGATTTCAATAATTGTTAATGAGATGTTAACGAATAGGCCCAAGCTTTTAGTATATGCTTTTTACTTAATACTTATTTGTCAGAATAACTGCAATTTAAGGGTCTTTTTTCACGAAAGTGTCGTCGTATTCACCAAATACATTTAGTTACCTTTTACTTAACTCCAAATTCTAAAAAAAGTTTAGCCCTTACTCTATAGCCTTGGTAAAATCTTCTAACGAAAGGCTATTGATACATTGAGCAGCAGTCAATTGGCCTTTTCGAGCAGCAAGTACTCCAAAATGGATGTCATTGATCCCTCCTTTACTATGCGCATCCGGGTTAATCGAAATCAAAACTCCTTTTTCTGTCGCGTATGGAATCCATTTCCAATCTAAATCTAGACGATATGGATTGGCATTGAGTTCTATAGATACTCCATTTGCCGCACAGGCATCAATGACTTTTTTATGATCAATAGGATACCCTTTTCGGGAAAGCAGTAAACGACCTGTTGGATGTCCTAACATGGTAGTGAAAGGATTTTCAATAGCTTTGATCAAACGCTTGGTAGCCTTCTCTTCATCCATTTTCAAATTAGAATGAACGGAAGCGATAATCATATCAAATTTTTCCAAAATGTCGGATTCATAGTCTAAAGAACCATCATTGAGAATGTCGGATTCTATACTTTTGAAAATTTTGAATGGCGCTAGTTTTTCGTTCAATTGATCTATCTCAGCCATCTGAGCCAATACTCGATCTGGTTTTAAACCATTGGCATAGAAAGCTGATTTGGAATGGTCCGTGATGACAATATATTCATAGCCTAGACTCTTGGCATGAGTCGCCATTTCCTCCAGGGTATGAATGCCGTCACTATAGGTAGTATGGCTGTGTACGACTCCTTTGATATCTTCATCTCTGATTAATTCTGTAGGTATTTTTCCTGATTTTGCTGCCTCTATAATCGCTGCATCTTCTCTCAATTCTGTAGCAATAAAGGGAATACCCGCCTTTTTAAATACCGCTTCTTCGCTATCTAAACCTTTAAAATCTTTTGCTTTAGCTTCCGCTAAAAAAGCTTTCATGAAATCATCACTTGCGGAATAACGAAATTGCTTGGAGCCAAATTCACTAATGGCGCAAGTATATAGCACCACAGGAATTTCATCAGCGGTCACTCCAAAATAAGTTGTAGCATCTTGTTTGACGAAAGTCAAATTTTTATCATCAAAAACACTTTGAATGTCCACTTCTGAAGCAATCAGAAATTCTATTTTTTCTAAAACGGGTGATAATCTGGCCAGGTCTCCTACTCTATTAATTTTTGCATCAGGCAGTTTTTGGGTCAACCAAAGTTCCACATCTAGAGCGATCTGTTCTAGTCGTTTATAGTGGTATTTATTTTTAGACTGTAAAAAATATTCCAACTTTTTGCGGAGATCTTCTTGGGTTTTCGCACCAAATCCTTTGAGTTCAATCAAACGATTTTCATTGCAAGCATAGAGCAATTCACCGACACTTTCAACGCCTAAATCTTTCCAAACTACTCGGATCTTTTTAGGACCAAAACCTTTTACGCCAAGTAGGTCTCGAATACCTTCAGGTGTCATTTCTTTGTATTTAGCATAGGCACTTAGTTCTCCTTCTTTTTCTAGTTCCCGAATTTTACTGCTAATGGTTTTTCCCACTCCTTTTACGCTAGTTATCTCTGCATCTGACATTTCAAAAAGCGGTGTTTCCAACTTTCGAAGATTGAGATAAGCATTTTGATAAGATCGAATCTTAAATGGATTTTCATCATGAAGTTCCATAATTTTTGCTAAATCGTTGAAGGCACTGGCTATTTCTTTGTTCGACATCAGACTGAGTTATTTGATTTGGCGCAAAGGTACAGAATTGGGGGGAATAATTGAATGGAGGAATGATTGAATAATTGAATGGCGCTAAGTACTTGGGGGATTTTGAGTGAGCAAATGATTGGATCGGGCTTTTTTGGGTTATGGTTTTTTAGTTGTTAGCCTTTTGGGTGGATGGAAACTTCTTTTATTAAAAATAAAACGCGCACTTTTTTTTATTTCTGGTTTTGCAATTATTGACAAATAATTTAATTTAGCGGTTTTAAAACGATCAAGGATAAAATTTAGGGCAAACACATCAAAATTATTTTATTCGTTTTATCTGACCATTATTAAAAAGTTAAGGATTTTTTCTTCCAACAAACGTATCTTACTTTTTTCATTGCTAAAAAAGTAAGCAAAAACGCTAGAAAATTTAAACTCCCTCCGGTCAGACAATAAATTTTCGGGCATCCCGCCCCTTAAAACGTGTATATCTTTTGATGCGTTTGTCCTAGATAAAATTTGGTTAGTTTTATTCTATTAAATCCTAAAAATTAAAATTGTATTATGAAAAAAATCATTTTTCTTTCCCTTTGTACTTTATTCTTTTTCTCTTGTGGTAATGATACAAGCAACAGCGGTCCGGTTGCAGCAGATTTAGCAGGCTTTGACCTGACCAACTATGCAGGTAGCTCCGTTCGAAAAGCAGTTAAGGTAGATGGTGCTGGTAAAATACTTGAAGAAGGTGATGTACTCGATGGTACAAAAAATGGTCTATGGCTAACTTATCACGCAGAGGAAAATCGAGTTAAAACAATGACCAGTTATGTGAATGGCAAAAAGAATGGCGTCCACATGGAGTTGAATAATCGAGGACAGGTTGAGCTACAATGCACTTATACCAATGATATCTTTGACGGTCTTTGGTCTAAGTTCAAATTTGGTAGTAGAAAAGAAAAAGAGGTGAATTATAAAATGGGAAAATTTGATGGGGTGTACAAAGAATACCACACCAATGGAAAGTTACAAAAAGAAGTACACTACACAGATGGAGTTCAAGATGGCCCTTTCCGTCAGTACAATGATCAAGAACAACTGATCATGGAATACGAATATAAAAATGGTGAAAAAGTAAGCGGTGGTGTAGTGACTCCTCCGACTGCTGAAGAGAAATAGTAGCACATTTAGTAAAATATCAGAATAGAAAAGTCCCTAAGATCGTTGCAATCGTAGGGACTTTTCTATTCTAGCTTATGAATCGTAAATTCTATTTCCTAATGTCACCTTGTGTCTCCTCCGCTTCCTTTTCGGGTGACTACGATTTTTGCATAATATTTGGCGTCTTCTTCTTTTACTTCTTTTGGAAATGGATATACATTGAGTAATTGAAATGAATAATCTAGTACGCCTTTTTGCTCACCACAAGATCCAGTATCATCATTACATAATCCTTTGGCGGTCAATACTAAGTTTTCGCTTTGATTGGCTTTTGTAATTAACAAGGAGATATTGGCTTCGCCAGGTTGAAAACAATTTACATCAAGAGGGCATCGACTTTCTCGCAATTTTGTAAATGATATGATCATATTTTCTGAAGCAATCGCGACTTTAGAATTGTAATTTATTCGAATGGTTTCATTTAGTTTTGATTGAAAAGGTATGTCTTTTAAGTTGCCTGTGCTATTGCAAGAACTCAACAGAAAAAAAACAATGATGGTGCATATAAAATGGAGTGACTTCATTATTTTATCGTTTAGATGATTTTATTTAAATGGTTTTGGTCGTTTAAAAATACAAAAATTATTGTAGTAGTTCTTTACTCTACCATTATTTCATCTACAAAAAGCCACGCTTCAAAACCAGCGCCTTGCTGCCCTTCTTCAATAATACCATATCGTTGTGCTTCTATTTTTATGGAGGAATAGTTTCCTTTTTTCACAGGAATCATGACTTCAATTACTTTGTTTTTTCCACTCGGAGATTTCATCTCTCCTATTCTTTCATAAGTCACTCCATCAATCGATCCTTGAACATTTACTTGTCGAGGGGGGTAAATCCATTGCCCAGGTCCGTTAAAAAAGCGCATGCTTATTTGTTGTGTTTCATTCTCCTTGTTTAGACTGATCGTCGCCTTAAAATCTTTAGCATTGAAACCTAACCATTCTTCATCACCATAACGATCATCGCTTCCTTTTACGCCATTGATAACCGCTCCTTTTCCTCCTGCACTATATTTTTCAGCAGGTTGATTTTCTAATTCAATTTGTTGTCCAGCGGCCTCATGCCATTCTATTTTCTTGGTCAAAAATCTTCCTATGGATTCCTTATCCAAAAATGCACCAGCTTGTACTATTTGAGAAGCCTTTATCTCCAAGGGTTCTTCATATTTTGGGCTATTAATATTTGGTTTCGTACCATCCGTTGTATAGCGTATTTCGACTTTTTTCGCTCCTGCACTCAGTTTCATTTGAACTCCTTTTCCAGTTCCGGAAGCTATGCTTGATTGTGGATCGTAAATATGAAGCGCTACTCGTTTTCCAGCATTTTGTAGCCGTACTAAATGAGTCGTTAAGCGATTCACAAAATCTTCATAATTTCGATTTTCAGGCATTGACCAAACCGTTTCTGCCAAAGCACTCATCCGTGGCAAAATCATATATTCAATGATATCTGGACGAGGCATATATTCTGTCCAAATATTAGCCTGACCTCCTAAAATGTGTTTGGCTTCTGTTTCGTTTAATTCAGGTGGCGTTGGTTCAAAGGAATATACTTTCTCCAAAGGAACAAAACCTCCAATTGCGGTCGGTTCATCAGGATGCCCTGATTGATAATAATCAAAGTAAGTATGTGAGGTTGGTGACATCACGACATCATGTCCTTCCTTAGCAGCTTCGATTCCTCCTGTCATTCCTTGCCATGACATAATGGTTGCTCCCGGTGCAATACCGCCCTCCATTATTTCATCCCAACCGATCATTCTTTTACCTCTTGAACTGATCATTTTTTCTACTCTTCGAATGAAATAACTTTGCAATTCCATTTCATCTTTAAGTCCTTCCTTCTTCATCAACTGTTGGCAAAAAGCACTTTTTTCCCATTGCACTTTTGGACATTCATCTCCACCGACGTGGATATATTCACCTGGAAATAATTCAATTACTTCCACTAGAATATCTTCCAAAAAAGAAAAAGTTTCTTCTGTTGGACAAAAAAGGTTTTCTGAAACGCCCCATTTGGTCATGACTTCCAATGGTTCATCATGACATCCAAATTGGGGGTAAGCTGTGAGGACTGCCTGCGCATGACCGGGCATTTCTATTTCAGGAATAATCGTAATTTGTCTTTCTTGTGCATATGCGATGACTTCCTTTATTTCTTTTTGGGTATAAAATCCGCCATATCTTTTGCCATCATATCTTTGAGGCGTATCATTATAATGACCGATCAATGTCTCTTTTCTAAAAGCTGCTATTTCTTGAAGCTTAGGATATTTTTTAATTTCAATTCTCCATCCTTGATCATCGGTCAGATGCCAATGAAAATAATTCAACTTATGAAAAGCTAATAGATCGATAAATGATTTGACGAATTCAATGCTAGAAAAATGACGGGCCACATCCAAATGCATTCCACGATAAGTGTACCTTGGTGCATCTTCAATTATACCACATGGAATCGACCAAGGGGTATTCGTTGTTTTCTTTTGAGATTCTAGGTCAGTAGGCAATAATTGACGTAAGGTTTGCATGGCATAAAAGGCGCCTGCCGTTTCTTTATAAGCTACAATAATCTGATCAGGTTGAATCCTCAGTTGATAAGCTTCTTGATTCGTGATTTCTTGAGTCGGTTGAAAAACGATCACATTTTCACTTTTAACCTCCTTACTTGTTTTTAACTCAAAACCTGCTGCCGTTTTAAACTTAGCATTGAGCACTTGCATCGTTGACTTTAAATCATCACCATTTTCAGGAAGGATAAAAGTCGTCGATGGATCAATAGTAAAAACGCCCGGCTTTTCTGTTAAAGAAGTTGGTTTAGGAATGATGGGGTATTCATTTTTCATGGTAGCTTCTTTAGTACAGCTTTGCGCAAATAAAAATACCGTGATGACAAAATAATAAGGTAAGGCTCTGAGTAACATAGGTTTTGTTTAAGTTGGGTAAATAATTTTTCGTGTATTTCATTTTTCATTAGCTGATGCTAAAAATAACGAATAGACTTTGATATGCGATTATTTTTAGGACTCATTTCTGTAAAACGTCAAATTAATTATTGAAATGATCTTTGAATTCCTTCCATTCGTCTTCAATTCAATAGAAAAGGATTATTTTCAATAAAACTCCAAATTAATCAGATCATTTTATATAAGTATCCATCTATATTTGTTATTTTTGGTTGAAACATAATATCTGAGACTTGATAAGTTGAAATTCATTGATTTTCTATTACCAATAGGCTTTTTCAATTGCTTGAATAAGCGATGAAAATTCAAAAATAATTTGAAACTATTCCTAATAGTTTTAAAAAAAGAATTGAGAAAACTTTCTATAAAACTGATTGATATTTATGTCTACTCATCAACTAAAACAACACGCTCAAGAAGGATTATTGCTACAAATGAGGCAAACGAATTTTTGGAATATTTTATCCAAAGATTTAGATGGTGTTGATTTAACTAAAACGAATATTGAGGTTAATGATTTTCCTGTGGGATTGATCCAACAATTGATTGAGCAAGAAGATATCTATCACGTCATTCGTCCCAAAGGAGCAGCGACCCCAATTATAGAACATCTTTCTTTTTCTTGTAAAAACGAACAACAACTAAAAGGTTATCAAAGCTTTGCTTGTGGTTTCCCATTGTTCATTTACAAAGATCCTAAAAACCCTTTTCGTCCTATTGCTGCACCACTTTTCATTTGGCGTTTTAATCTAGAACCCGATACTATTCTTAAAGATACCTGGCATTTAAGCCGAAAGGCATCTACTCCTCCCGAACCCAATTATTCATTATTGTATCACCTTGAAAAAACGAATGATTTTCAAGTCATTGACAAATACAAAACGATCGCTCATAACAATACGTTGACTAAAAAATATTTGTCACAACTTTGTTATGACCTAATCATTCAATTGAATTTAGAAGATCACCGATCGACCACCAAAATTTTTGAATTACCTAACATTGAAAACGCCATACAGCTTTCGAAAAAAGGAGCTATTCATTGGTCTGGTACATTGGCTTTGTTCCCTCTACAATTATTCGATGACGCTGAGCAACTTTTGATGATGAGTTCGGATACTAAGACGCCAAGCTTAGCCAAGTATCGTCATCATTTTGGTTTATTATTGGCAGATCCTTTTCAAAAACAAGTCATTGAAAAAACAGCTACTACAGCAGTTGGCGTCGTGAATGGAGCACCTGGGTCAGGAAAAACACATACTATTGCTAATTCCATCAGCAATGGACTATCCAACGGACAGAAATGTTTGGTCATCTCTGATCGCATGAATGCTTTAGCAGAAGTCAAACAACATTTGAATGGATGTGGATTAGGAGATTTGAGCATTCAGATCAATACAGCAGATGATATTGAAACACTTTTGGCAGCTTTACCTTCTAAGGCAACTACAGGAAGTGATTTAGTTTACCAAGAAGAAAATTTCAATTTATATCTCAGTAAATGTCAACGAGAACAGAAAAGACTCGACGAAGGTTTTGCGGCAATCAAAGGTCAAAAGTTTGGTCACTATAGTTGGACGGCTACCGTTGGTCAGTTTTTGCAAGCCAATCGGATGGAAGGAAAAGAGTTATTGAACAGTCAACTCAATCCCAACGAATTTATTTTTTCTTTTGATGAATACGAGATACTCAAAAATCATGTCATAAAAAGTGAACCGTTATATCGAAAAATAAATACGCTTCGACATCCTTTAAAAAATCTCAATGTTCAAATTTTTCAAAAAAACACCCTCACAGAAAGTAAAGATTTTATAGAAGATCAGTTAGCACTTTTTTTACAAAAAACATCTCGACTACAACATCGATATATTCACAAAACAGATGAATATGGTCATAAACTAAGAACACATTATGAGGAACATTTTCAAGATCTTTCCAAACAATTACAAGCAATAGAAGAAAACATTTCTGACGGTTCAAGTCGATATGGAAAAAAATTTGAAGGCTCTGGAATTCTACAATCGGGTAAAAACAAAGTATATAAAGTTTTTTCAAAAAAGCATCAAAGTATTTTTGACATCCATCAAAAAATCCAAGATCAATATTTGACGCTACGTCAAACTTGTGAGAAAAGAAATTATTTTGACTATACTTTTTCGGAATTTTCTGATACTAAAAACATTCATAAACTACGTAAATCTTTAAACGATTTTTCTACACATTTAAAAACATGGCAATCACAAATTTCCAATAACTTACAAGAGGAAGTCACTCGCCTAAGTCATAAAACCATTCATCCCGAACTTGATTATAAAGCATCCATCGTTGAAGTTGAAAATGCTTTAGATATTTTAGTCAAAGAACTGAATGATTCAAAATTGTATGAAGAGGTTTTAGAAAATAAAATGTTGACCGTTCCAATGCGTCAACAGTATTTGGAAAGTATCATTGAACAGTTGGAAACGACAGCTTATAACATGCGTGATTTTGAAGCCTTTTATGATTGGCAAAAATATTGGCTGAGTTTGCCTAGCAATGCTCAAAAATTAATTCCAGCCATTCTAAAGGTTAAACCTAAAAATTGGATCGCTGCTTTTGAAAGTTGGTATTTTCATCATCGATTGACACAAAAGCATCAAGTGAGCATTCCTCAGAATGATGAGTTTCTCAATCGTTTTGTAGAAGCTTATCAAGGGCTAAAAAAAGAAATGCCCGGTCAAATTTTGTCTTATTGGAAGGATCAACAAACGAATTCGCTGCGACTCCTCAAACGCAATAAAAGAGAAAGCCATCAATATTTATTTGCCAATAGAAAAAACAATAATAGATCTTTACCTAAAAAAGAATTTCGATTTCTTTGGCACGTTGCAGCACCTGCTATCAGTGATTGTTTTCCAGTCTGGTTGATGAGTCCGGCGATGGCCATCAAGTTACTTTCTAAAAAACCTCAGTTCTTCGATTTGGTTTTTATAGATCAAGCACAATCCTTGACAGCTCATGTAGGGCCTTCTTTATTTCGACTTGGAAAAAGGAAAATAGCCTTTACCGATCGCAATGAAAAACACTTTGGTGATCAAGCTTCATTGGTCGATTATTTTATTCAAGAAGGAGCCAAAGAATGGACACTCCCCTATCAACATCGTAAGGTTGCAGAACCAATTGCGCTTTTTAATCAGCAACAATTATTTCCTCCTGATTTGCCATTTACACATAGTAGAACGAGTTCCAATAACGAGTCCTTTAAAGTTATTGAAACTGATGGCACTTATAATGAGCAAGAACAAACCAATGAAAAAGAGGCGAAGGTAATTTTAGAACAATTACGTTTAGTTAAACGCAATTCGCAAAACACTTATCCATCCATTTGTATTGCATGTAGTACAGAAGGACAACGAAATTATATCGCTCGAAAATTGTTAGCCATCAAACGACAAAAAGCTACAGGATATGAAAAAATTATTGCTTTAGAGGAAGCGGGTTTAGGGGTGTATCAATTAGAAGCATTGAATGGTTTGCATCCTGACATCCTGCTATGTTCCATTACTTTGGCTTCCAATAAATCAGGAACTCGTTTAACTAAAGATTTAGATTATTTTAAAAATATTGATGGACAACGAGGACATTATCTATTCGCCACTCGACCGCTACAACAATTAATTATTGTTCATTCTTTTCCTTTAGATATCCTAAATTATTTTTTCGAACGACCAGAGGAAGGTGGCTTATTTCATTTATTTAAACATCTACTTTTTGCGCAAGCTGTAGAGAACAACGATATACAACAACAGCAACAATTGTTGAGTCAATTTGAAGAAGAAAATACTCGCCCCACTATTACTAGTGACCACTCGGTATTCATGGAGGAATTAGCGAATGCTTTGCGTCCTTATTTGACAGAAGGAAGAATTCAATTAAATGCTACCATTCATAATTTGAGCTTGCCATTAACGATCCAACCTAAGCATGAACAACAAGCTCCACTTGTGATACAAGCTGATGGTTTTTTCTCTGATGCCAATCTTCCAGCCTATTTATGGGAACAGCACCTTCGAGATGAGATTCAACAATTAGGCTTGGCTTATTATCCTATCTGGTCGGTGAACTGGTGGAAAAATCCGAAATTGGAGGCTAGGAAATTAGCGAGTGCGATCATTAAGATGGATGGGGAGTTTGAGACTTGATATTGGTTTCTGGTTGTTGCTTTGTTGATGTTCTTTTTAAAAAATAAAATGAATGTTTATATTTGACCTTTTTTTTGCAAAAAAAATAGTAGATCGTGAATATGAACATAAATAAGAAAAATATATTGAAACCGAATCAACAAAAGATATACCGAAGGTGGTCTATTTTGGGTTGGGTGGTTTTTTTAATTTTTGTGATGACTTGTCTTCGAGCGATG
>CAYTVR010000256.1:0-10691 GCA_964441245.1 uncultured Saprospiraceae bacterium
GTATTCGGCATAGAATCCTTCTAAGCCAAAACTTGCAATGGATTGTCGCAAAGAATCGGTGTATTTCAATACATCATCACCATCGATAAAAGAACCTCCTGTTAATTCAATTTTATCCGTATGATTATCTTTTAGTTGAATATCTTCAGATTGCTCCATTCTTTTGCAAACCATATCAACGATCCGCTCAGCCATTTTTCGGTAACCAGTCAATTTACCTCCAGCAATAGATAACAAGCCAGTTTCGGATTCAAAAATTTCATCTTTTCGAGATAATTCAGAGGCAGATTTCCCTTCTTCAAAAATTAGTGGACGTAAACCAGCCCAACTTGAAACCACATCTTCCGGCCTTAATTTTGCCGTAGGGAACATATTATTGACTGCATTTAATAAATATTCAACGTCCTCCATTCGAGTCAATACATGATTGATATCTTCTTTATAAGGAGTGTCAGTGGTACCAATATAGGTCACTCGCTGTCGCGGAATAGTAAACATCATTCTTCCATCAGGAATATCAAAATATACTGCTTGATCTAATGGGAATCTATCCCTTGGAACCACAATATGAACTCCTTTAGACAGGAATAAATGCTTATTGCTCAAAGACTTATTGGTCTTTCTTAACTCATCTACCCAAGGACCAGCAGCACTGATTACATTTTTAGACTTAATTTCAAAATCATGATTCGTATTTAAGTCATGACATTTGACCCCTTTTACTTTTCCATCTTGATATATAAAGTCTTTGGCTTCTACATAATTGATGCTTTGCACTCCATATTTGGCAGCGGTTTTTATATTTTCGATAGTCAATCGAGCATCGTCGGTCCGGTATTCTGCATAAATTCCTCCACCAATAAGTATATCGGTTCGCAACATGGATTCTAGGCCCATAGTCTCTTCCTTACTCAACATTTTTCTCTTATCCTTATCTTCTACACCTGCCAGAAAATCATAGACTTTCAAAGCGAAAGAAGTAGATATTTTCCCTAGACTTCCACCTTCAATTAAAGGAAGTAGCATTTTCTCTGCAATCACCAGATGAGGAGCTAACTTATGTACAATGGCTCGTTCACTACCCACTTCTCGAACCAAGGCAATCTCTAATTGTTTCAAGTACCTTAATCCACCATGAATCAATTTAGTGGATCGACTACTTGTCCCTGAAGCAAAGTCATTTTTTTCAATTAAAGCCACTTTAAGTCCTCTGGATGCAGCATCCAACGCGATCCCTGCTCCAGTAATTCCACCACCTATAATCACTAGGTCATAGCTTTCTTGAGATAGATTTTGGATCAAATCTTTACGGTGTATTGAAGACAAAACATTCATATCAGTAAATTATTAATTTGTTGAATTTCAGGTATAATTTGGAAAAACACTCTTGGTTGGTATTAGATGGTATGGTTAAAGACTTCAAACTTATGGTCAAATATACATCAACTTGAGTATTCATTCAAATAAATTGGCTACACAATTTATCTAAATGCTTACAAATGTAGCACCATTTTTGTCGCATCATATGCTACTAAAGAATTTATTATCTTTGGCCTTAAATAAAACCACTGTATTAACATAGACTATTAGAAATAGTTTTTAAAAAAATGAATATGAAACAGAATTTCAAATGCTTTTTGCTTGCTATAATTACTGTACTTTTCCTCTTTGCTTGCACCAATGGTACGAGTACTGATCCAGGAAAAACGACTCCCTCTACAAATAATCAGCCACCAGCAACTAATGCTCCAAAAACTGCTGAAGCACCAACAACAACTTCTCCTGATGTAGAAGCGCCTAAATTGGCACCACCTGTTGTTGAAGAAGAAGAAAGTTCATTTACTACTAAAATTGGAGACTGTATTTATATAGATTATGTTGGCTTGGCTACCATTAAAAATATCAGTGCAGCTCCAAAAGATGGAGAAAACTGTCCGGATGCTATGTTAGTAGAATTTGCTTTCGGTCCAGTGAATCCAAGTGATGTAAGAAATTACAAATATACCTTGTTTAAGGATGCTAGTCAGTTCATGACGATAAGTGATGGATTAAACCCATCTAAAGCTTGGGTCAAAAGAATGGGACTAGAAGAGGGACTAGTCTTACAATGTAAACGCCAAGAATTATTCGAGGGAGATTGCACAGAAGTATTATTTAGTTTTGAAGAACTAGATATGGAACCAAAGACAAAATGTAAATAATCTTTGAGACCATTTTCGTTTCAATCGTTAAGAAAACACCCTATAGTTTTACTATAGGGTGTTTTCTTATTTTATCAACTCAAAAAGACATCACCTTCATATTCTTTCAATGTTTCAGCACTGAGTACAAATATCATTGGTTAAAGTATTTGTAAAGAAAAACATGATGTAGCTATGGCCTCAGCTCTGAATGAGAAAGAGGAGTCAACTTTTTTTACAATAAAAGCAGGTAAAATAAAAACAGGAACTACTTGATCAGTAATTCCTGTTTTTATTTTAAAAGAAGATTATTCAGAGATTAGAAATCTAAATAAATTCTTTGATAAGGAATGATGACTTCATTTGTTTCTAGATCATTGATCGATCTTAGTTGCTCAACAGTAATTCCATATTTTTTAGAAATTTTAAAGATAGTGTCATCTTCTTTCACTATATAAAATCTACGTTTTTTACCTTTCGCATATTCAACAGCTTCTTCATTACCTTTAGCCACTAATCTCTCCGTTCCTACCATATTATATTCTCTTGGAACAAGACGAGTGTTAGGTACATTGTCGTATGCTACCGGTCGATCTCTAACAGGAGCAAATGCAATATCAGCATTGGCACCTTTAGAAGATAATTCAGGATTAGGACAATTGCATTCTAATACTTTTAGCTGTTGGCCAATGAAAATACGATCATTGCTTCCCAAGCCATTCAATGCACGGAATTTGTCAACGGTCATTCCATAACGCTTAGACAATTGATACAAAGTTTCATTTTTCTGAACGATGTGATAGCCTTCTGGTGAAGCAGCTCTATATTCTCCTTTATCATTGAATACTACGCCACTATTAGAAGCAACATTCGGTGCCATAGTAACTAGTTTAGAACAAGGATAGATTCGATTGCTTTTCAATTTATTCCATGATCTCAACTGTTTTACTGTCAAACCATAAGTTCTTGCGATTCCGAAAAGCGTTTCTTCTCTTTGTACGATATGGTAACCATATTGTGATTCTTCTGAGCAAAAACGAGTTCGAGGTGCTGGCTGAGGTCTAGGAGCTGGTTGTGCAGTAGGTTGCTCCACAATCACCACATTGGTATTAGTTGGACGAGATGGGGTAGTAGTTACTACGGTTCCTTGTCCTTCTCCCAAAATGTATCCGTTTCGATAAGATCGACCTCCACAATCCATATTGGCTGGTTGGCCTGTACTCCAATCGATATATACATTACGATCAACGTCTTTATAAACATTACAAGCTCCACGAGATGGTTCATTGTAAGTTACTCGATCATTATAGTTATTGGTTTTAGTACGTTCTGTTTTAAAAACTTTTCGTTTTTCAGCTGGATCTTCTAGAGCAGCAACATCATTATCATCCATGACTACCGATCCTTTGCTTGCTTTTCCATCGTAGAATTTTCCACTATAAAAATCTAAATCAACACTTCGACAAAAGTCATTGAGATACTGATTGATCGACATGCCATTGATGTGAGTCAATTTTAGCACATTGTTTTCAGCATCAGTTTGGTTGAATCCCTTTTTCTGTTGAATAATTCCAATTTCAGGAAGTACGACCCATTCAACGAAGTTACGACCACCGCCTTTTGTTTTTTTGTTGAATTGATATTGCTTTGGGCAATCATGAGAAACAACTCCTTCAAAGTAAACAGAGCTGTTTGATCCGTTAGAAGCAAGGTTGGTTCCATCAGCAGGTTTGCTGTAATTATAAGAAAAGCGACTATCCATTGAAGAAAAACTGATAGATGCAGGTGAAATCTGAGAATAAGCTGCTAAACCTACTTCAGATACATTATATCCATTACCATTCTTCTTAACGATAAATAATTGCACTTCTCCATTATTGATTCTACGAACCATTCGTTCATTAATAGAAAAATTACTGCAAGTTTTTACGGACTTAGGTCGAGCTTGGTTAATTCGACTCTCGATACCTACTTCTAAAATGACCTTTTCTCGATCATTCATGATAATATGGTAGGCGATATGTGCATTTCCGGTTGGATTACTGTTGTAATGATATTCATAGCGATCCATACAGTTAGCATCATATCCTAAATATACCTTGGTTTGGGCAATGGTTACATTGCAAAGCCCCAAACAGAGGAACAAGAATAAAAATTTAGACGCGTTCATTTTTAAAAATTTATGTGTTTCAAATAGTAGTTCTTAATACAATATTGTAATTACTGTTTTTCTGAATATGAGAAAGGTATATCAAATCTCCTGTATATGCAAGAGAATTTCCAATTTGTTGGTAAAATTACTTAAAGTAATTGATTTAATAGAGTATTCTAAACAACTATTGTTCAATTATTTAAAATTTTGGCGCTAAACAAAACGTATTTTTTCTCAAATAGTTACAAATCCTCAAAAAACAGTAAATCAAGGGTATAAGATCAAATTCCATGCTATTCCAAAAAATTAACTGAAAATATTGAGGTTTCCACGTGAAATGAAGCCTTTTTTATTGATTTTTTAGCGAAGATTCCGATTATTAGTAACATAACGAGTAGAGAATTCGTCTTTGCATAAAAACTAAAAATGAAATCTAAATGCCTCATTTGTCTAATCCTTATTTTAATCATTAAAATCACCTATGCCGCAGAAATTGACACCACTATAGTCATACAGATTGGTGGAATTAAGCAGTTTATCAGTATTCAAGGAAAAAATTCTGAAAATCCAATTTTACTTTACTTACATGGCGGTCCAGGACAGGCTGCTTCATCAAAAAGAGCCATAATAACATCAAAACTTGAAGAAGATTTTGTTGTAGTCCATTGGGATCAAAGAAATACTGGAAAAACGTTAGAATTGAATTTATCCAAAGTGCTTGTTACCATTGATTTAATGAAAAATGATGCTGAGGGCGTTTTTGAACATCTTTTAAAGGAATCCAAAAGGCAAAAAATCGTAGTTGTAGCCCATTCTTGGGGTAATGTATTAGGCTTTCATTTAGCGGAAAAATACCCTAAACGAATTCACGCCTTTATTTCGATAAGCCCAGATATAAATATCCAAAAGAGTCAAAAGATAGCTCTAAAGCGTTTGAAAAAATATTTTAAAAAAGAGAATCATGACAAAGCCTTGAAACAACTATCTTCGGTTAAAATACCTCATGAGAATATCGAAGACATGATTATTCAGTATAGATGGCAAAGTGTGTACAACGGCGAAAAGGTTACTGACGAAATACTGGAAAAGCATATGCCGTTTTTTGTAGATTGGGAAAAAAAATGGATGTCTGTTTATAAAGAATTGAGTAATAGAAATTTGTGCATTGAACTAAAGGAAGTCATGTGTCCCGTCTATTTTTTTGTAGGCCAAAAAGACTATACCACCAATTTTGGAATAACAGAACGTTACTACAAGAAATTAAAAGCTCCTTTCAAAAAAATTATCTGGTTGGATACTAGCCACAATATTCCGATGATCCGGCCAGATTTGTTTCAATCTCTCATTAAAAAGCATTTATTATAAAAGTCAAATAAAGAATTTTGACTTATTATAAGCATGGATTGGAATAGGATTTATGAACTAAAAATGGAGTTTGGAATAACTTAGTTTAACAAACCTTGATTCATGGCATAAACAACTAATTGCGAGGTGCTATTGATGTTGAGTTTTTTCATAATATTTTTTCGGTGGGTATAAACGGTGTGTGTACTTAGATCCAATTCTGCAGCGATTTCTTTGGCTATTTTGCCTTGAGCAATCAATTTCACAATTTCAATTTGACGTAAGGTAAGGGTTGACTTAGTGGAAAAAGTAGATTCATCTTTTACAAAGGACTTTTCTAAAAGAAAATTGAGGACTTTTCCACAGAAAAATTTATCGCCTTTCGCTGTAGCGTTAATGGCATTTATAATCTCCTCTTCATCGCACTGCTTGGTCAGAAAACTATTGATTCCTGATTCGAGCAAATTATAAATATTCTCTTTTTCGCTATCATCACTAATAATCAATACATTAGTCGAAGGGGCAATCGTTTTGATTTGCTGAAAGATTTCTTGGTTAAATTCAAGATGCTGCCGATGGTCAAGAATCACTACCTTAGGTTGGAGATGACTGATTTTATTTAATAATTCTTCTTTATTCGTGGCTTCAGAAACAATTTTATACTCATGGCGTCCCTCCAAAAGATGCCTGAGTCCTAAACGGATCAAGTATTGTGAATCAGCCAAAAGAACAGAAATCGTAGACATGAATTAGAGAAAAAATTTCCCGCTGCAATATTTCAGAAGGGAGCTTTTATTCAGCAACGCAAATATATAGGCTGGGACCTAATTATCAAAATTATTTAGATTTAGTTTAAATAAAAACTAGGACATTTGATCGCATCATGCACATTGATTCCCTTTTTGCTTAAAACTCCAACCAGTTTTAACGATTCCTTTGTTTTATTAACCAATAAAGATTGTACCTTTGCGCCAAAATTAGCGGATTTTTTAGCCAAACTAAAATGGTTTATGTCAGACAATTATAAGTACGAATTAAGAGGCGTTTCTGCCACGAAAGATGAAGTTCATCAAGCAATTAAAAACCTTGACAAAGGACTTCACCCAAATGCATTTTGCAAAATCTTACCTGATGTTGTTGGAGGAGACCCAGCATATTGTAATTTAATGCATGCGGATACTGCTGGTACAAAAACAAGTTTGGCTTATTTATACTATAAAGAAACTGGCGACTTAGATGTATGGACGGGGATCGCTCAAGATGCTTTGGTCATGAATCTGGATGATATGGCTTGTGTGGGATGTTTAGATAATATCGTGTTATCTTCTACCATTGGTCGCAATAAGTTAAAAATTAATGGCAAAGTCATTGCAAAGTTAATCAATGGTGCCGCTGATTTCTTAGAAATGTTGGAAGAACATGGCATGAGTGTAAAATTGGCTGGCGGTGAAACAGCAGATGTGGGCGATGTGGTTAGAACCATTGATGTGGGCTATACGACTTTTGCTCGAATGAAAAGATCCGAAGTTATCGTCAATGACATTCAACCAGGCGATGTGATTGTCGGTTTAGCATCTGATGGACAAGCAACTTACGAAAGTAGCTACAATGGTGGGACTGGAAGTAATGGATTAACTTCTGCTCGGCACGATGTACTTAGCCATGAATATGCGACTAAGTATCCAGAGAGTTTTGATCCTGATCTACCCAAAGAGGTGGTGTATGTAGGTCAGAAAAAAATGACAGAAATTATTCCAGATGGAAAAATTCCTGGTGTAAGTGGATTGACAGTGGGAGAGTTGGTTTTATCACCTACGCGAACTTATATGCCGATTTTGAAAGAAATTTTTAAAACACATAGACAAAAGATAAACGGGATTATTCATTGCTCAGGAGGGGCACAGACAAAAGTACTTAAGTTTATAAAAAACAGGCACGTAGTTAAAAATAATCTTTTCCCCACCCCATACCTTTTCCAATTGATTCAAGAACAATCAAATACTTCTTGGAAGGAAATGTATCAAGTGTTCAATATGGGACATCGAATGGAATTATTTTTAAAAGCAGAAGATGCACCTGCGATAATTGAAGCTGCTAAAAAATTTAATGTCAATGCTCAGATTGTTGGATATGTAGAAGAATACGAAGGTGAAAAAGTCAGTATTGATAGCCCTTACGGGAAATTTGAATATGAGTAGTTCTATGGTGTTCAAGTCTTAATTTGTTAAAGTGCGAATGCAAATTTCGAACCTTAACCCATTTACAAAGAGTACTTTTAACACCAACAACATACCTTGAAATAACTAACCTACACAAAAGCGAAATTGTAATAGATTTTAAACAATCCATTGAAGTGATAAGGCTTGCCTTTAACTTGGATTTTGAACTTGCTTCGGGACAAGTTCATATTAAATAATGTTAATATTTATTACTTTTTTTATATTTTAGCAAAACCGAATCAACGGAATTCTTAGATATGAAGCGATTTCATTGCTTAGTTTGTTTTTTCTTTATTTCATTTTCTTTATTTGTTAAAGGTCAGACTCCTTTAGCAGAGCCTTTGTTATCTTCAGATTCAAAAGAGGTAACTGGTCAAGTGACTTACATCTCAGGGCAAATAAAAGATCCTATATTCCATGAAGTTGGTCTTAGCTTTTATAGAGATTTAATCTCTCTTAATGAAGAGTCGTTTCGGATCCCTGTAAGTTCGGATTCCACTTTTTCTATGAGTTTCAAATTAGATGAACCAACTACTGCGGTTTTGACTTATTTTGGAAAACCTTTAAAAATCTACATTGAACCGGGGAATAAAATAAATATTATTTTCGATGGAAAAGAATTTCCGAAGAGTGTTCGTTTTACGGAAGATCAAGCAGCCTCAAATACTTACCTAAAAGAAACCGCTGAACAGTTTTCAAAATGGAATGAAGAGTTCCTTTTATATGAAATGAGTCAAAACGAACCTTTGGCTTTCAAACGCATGATGGATGGGATTTATGAAAAGAAAATACAAGCCTATCAAAGATTTCCTCGCGAATTAAAAAATAAATTTACTCCTTCATTTGTTCATTATGCTATTGCGGACATAGATTATTGGTGGGCTTATTACCTGCTAAGATATCGAATAGAAAAACCAATCGCTACGGATCAACCCGTTCCAATGGCATTGCCAACAATATACTTCCAATTTTTAAACGACTTGTTGATTAGCAATGATGATGCATTGAATAATCGAAATTACCTTTACTTTTTAGATGAATATTTGAACTTTAGAAATGAAAAAAATACAGCAAGTTTGGATAGTATTTCCACGACCAGTATCTTGGTAAAAGTACCCAGCATATTTGTTTTATCAGAACCAGAAAAGCCACCCGTACTCACAGAAGTAAAAGCTGGATCTCGATTGAAATACTTAAATGAGAAAACAGATTTCACTTCGACCGTTTTGATTAAAGATGCTTTACATGAAGATTATTGGTTCAAAATAAAAACCCCGAGTGGGATTGTTGGTTGGGTTGTTGGAGTGGGATTAGACTTTGAGGAAGAAGGTGATTTTAAAGAGGTCAGCACAGGCAAAAAAATAAAAAACAAACATAAAAACGCTCGAGAGTTTATTTTTGGAAATGCCTTACAATATACAATTGCTAATGATATTTATTGGCGCTCACATGTTGAGCCTCAAGAAAATTTAAAAGAGGAGGTAGAACATTTCTTATTAAACAATTCAGTTCATTCTTATGATCAAATTATTGCCAATACTTATGAAAAAGTAAATCCGATTGCCTCCAATGATCAAGCTTCCGTTTTATATGGTCCAACTTTTTATAAAATTATAAAAGAACCAGTTATACTTAGTCAGAAACCAAATCATTTAATCAAAACAGCATTATCAAGTGTTCAATTAGACAAAAAATTAGAGGAAACCATTCAAAAAATCATTCCTGGAGATCCAAATCAAGTGGTGTCAACCGTCGTTCTACATGCTTTAAAAGCAGAAAAATTGAAACAGATTTATGATAAAGGCAAAAAGGAACCAAGGGCTCCAAAAATCACAAAAAAATCAAAAGATGAACTCCAGTTTGTTAATATTCAATATCCCGTTGAGCGTCCGAGTACGCCAACCAATATGAAAGGAAAAATCAAAAATCATAAAGGTTGGCCTTTAAAATTGGTCTTGTTTTCTGATCCTATTCAATTCGAAGAACGAGTTCAAAATATTCCTTTAACTAATGGGAAAAACTTTGAACTTTCCATTGATTTACAGGAACCGACCATCGGACGTTTATCTTATGGCGGGGAAACTTTTGACATCTATCTGGAACCAGGTGATCAAGTCCAATTAGAGTTTGATGCAGCTTATTTGGAAAAGACTTTTTTCTATCGAGGAAGAGGAGATCAGCACAATAATTATTTGAAAGATCGAGCCAAGTTATTTCGAGAAATCGACTTGGAGGTCGCTAAAAAAATGCGTAAAAATAATGTTTATCAATTTGTGTCATTCATGGATAAATCCCGTAATGAAAAATTAAAATATTACGAAGACTATGATCATGCGCATTCTTTTTCAAAAGCCTTTGCTAGCTATGCCAAAGCAGATATAGATTATTGGTATGCTTATAATTTATTAAACTATCCTTGGGAAGGTCCTGGAGCGTCTAGCGATGGGCCAATGGAGGTGCCAGC
Source organism: uncultured Saprospiraceae bacterium (assembly GCA_964441245.1). GTDB lineage: Bacteria > Bacteroidota > Bacteroidia > Chitinophagales > Saprospiraceae > JALZUU01. The sequence goes on from CAYTVR010000256.1 coordinate 10,360, forward strand.
AGAATTTTATGACTTCTTTCGAAAAATAGAAATCGCCAATAATGGTGCTTTACCAAATCAATATTACACCTACTTTTTAGATCAATTTTTTGATTATCAAAAAGGGCAAGAAGAAAATAAAGGCTTAACAAATCATCAATTAGCAGAGAAATATTTACAAGGTGATCCTCTACGATATTATCAAGCAAAATTATACGTGGCCGATTGTAAAAAAGGACAAGCAAAACAAACCGGACCATTTATTCAACAATTTATACACGAAAACACTAACGAAACTTATAACGATGTCCTACGCATGGTTTATAATGATGCAAAAGGATTGTTAAAAGGAG
>CAYTVR010000257.1:0-10688 GCA_964441245.1 uncultured Saprospiraceae bacterium
TGCTGATCTAAAATATCAACTCTATTTGGTCAATGGCTTATTGAGTTACAAAGAAGGTGCTGCACAATTTAATGGTTCCAACAACTACAGAAGTGGTCGCCAAAAAGGAATCAAAACCATCATGTCAGGCTTACCCGCACTTTCGGGTCAGTTAGAATATTTTGGATTTACGAATGGAAAAATTGGTTTGTCCGTGTATTCGGGAAAGTCCAATACGGACGCCTATAAAGGTTTAGACAAGTCCGATGAATGGGGCGTTAGAAGTGCCGACAGCACCAGTATTTATACGAATATGCTTGGACTTCACGCTAGTTTCCAAACTAAAAAATGGACAACCAAAGCACAATTGATTTATGCCTTAAATAGTAATGTGGAAAGTTACAATGCAAAAACTGGAAGCGACTTAGGACAATCTTCTTTAGGCATGTATTTGGAAGTTGGCAGGCCTTTTACCAAAAATGAAAAATGGATTTTATTTGGTCGGTATTCCTATATTGACACTTCAATGAGTGAAGAAACGGTTAATCGCCAACAACATGTTTACACAACAGGAATTAATTATATGGCGGCTAAAGGTGCCGTGCTAAAACTAGACGGACAGCTAATTAATACAGCCGAAAATAATTTATTTCAAATCAATGCAGGTATTGGCGTATGGTTCTAAATACATCCAAACTCTTGGTCTTCATCGCAGCTTTTCTTTTCATTGGGAATACAGGCCCACTCCGACAGCAATACAATTCAAAAATCAACAAAGATTTGGTCAAATTATTTGGTACAAAGTCGAATAGCTTACAACTTGATCGAATCGAAACCAAAGATAAATCTATTGAAGCTTATGCGATTGCTAAAGATAAAAAGCTAGTTGGTTACTGCATGATTAAAGAGGTGAAAGCTTGTAGCTTGAATGGATGTGTGGCTCAAGATGTGATCAATGATAACCTTGCTTCAGAGTATTATGACTTGGCTGTGTTTACGGATGCATCGAAGAAAATTCTTTCCATTCGAGTATTAGATTATTTTTCGGACTATGGTTATGAAATTACCTCTAAACGTTACTTGGCTCAATACCAAGAAAAGAATTTATGTGATTTTAGTTTTGATCATCCTCAAGTAGATGGTATCTCTGGTGCTACTATTTCTTATAATGCTTTGATAGGTAGTCTTGGGGATTTTTGTTCTGTCTTAGTAACGGTCAAATAATAAGTGAATTCATTTTGTTAGAACAGGCAATATAAGGTGAGATATTCTTTATACTTCCTTAAGCGTAATGATGTTATTCAATACAGCAAAAATGGTAAGTCCTGATACCGTTTTAATGTCGAGTTTTCGCATTATATTTTTACGGTGAGTATTAACAGTATGGGTACTAATAAAAAGTGTAGTAGCTATTTGTTTGGTGGTATTCCCACTGACCAATAGTTTAAGGACTTCCTTTTCTCTACCGGTCAGCGCTTCACTTTGAGAAGTGCTATTTGAATTTGTATGAGGTTTGAGGAGATCATTGATATTAGCCTGGATTTTTTTGGCCTTATCATTTAAATAAATAATTCCATCATAGTATTTTAAACTATCAGGATCATGATAGGAGTAGACAAACGCGACTAAAAGAATTTGAGATTTTTCTTTCACCGAGGTAATTTGCTTTTCATTTTGTTTAAAAACAGAAGGACTTGCTATCAGTATTTGAGGAGATGATTTATGAATCGAATGTTTAATTTCGCTTTCCCCATTACATTGTTCAACAATAAGAGGGGTATTGTTCTTCGCTGTCAAAAGAGCAGCCAAACCTTGTCGAATAATATCCGACTTTTCTATAATTAATATTTTAATTTTCTTTTTCTTCAACTTAAAAGATTGCACTTACTTTTGAATTTAGCGAAAGCGTAAATACCATTATTCAGATTTCATCAAAGGGCGTATTTTTTCTTCTAGCCTTTTTACCAGTGGTGTCAAAACCTCATCCTCTATCCTAGTATGGCTAAATAAATCAGATTCCAATTCAAACAATTGCCTCAATACTTTTCTTCTTGTTTTCCCTTCCTCTTCTTGTGGCAAATGACGGATAAGTATATTTTTAAGATCTTTCAAAACATCTTCGATATCATCATGGTGCTCACCATAGATTGCAATGTCATATTCTTTTAGCAACAAGCTTGGATCTCTTTTATTCAGGTAGGCGTCATAAATCTCCTCAATGAAAGGAAAGACCGTTTCATTCTCATATTCAATATGCTCGGTCACTTCTTCAATGTAAGTGTGATAAAAAGATTTGACCATTTCTGCTTTTGGGTCGTGAATAGAATGCACCAACTTTTCAATATTTTGCTGAATAGAAGGAATCTTTTCATCGATAAAATACTGATGAGACTTCTTTAAGTATTTCAAAAAATCGGGGATATAGTCAAAGTACTTATCTGCATTTGGAATGTAGTCATTATTACAAAACAGGTTGAGAATAATAATAAAAGCACCCGGCTGTATGTCATACGCTTCGGCGATTTGCTCAACTGTTTTATTTCCTACACCTAATTTTATCCCCATCCTTTCTAATACCATCAACACTCTGTGATTGGAGTGAATCACATTAGCTAGAAGATCTTTTCCTGAAATAATTGCTGTATTCATTTTCTGAAAAATTTAACTTATAGTGCAAAGGTAATTAAAAGGAAATTTCAAATCTTCATTTAATTGTAAAACTGTAAAAAAACTAATTACGCTTAACAATACTTTTACATTTTGCCACTTTCGTGAAATTTGACGAAAGTTACAAAACCATAAATTCCTTTTTTAATAGCTTTAATTACGTCTTGCTTTTTGACAATGGCAATACTTTCCGAATTAGTTTTCGTATATTCAATATTCTTCAAAACGAAAACCCAGTGTAATGACTCCTCTATTAATTCTTCTTGCCGTCGTCCTATTGGCCTATTTAGGACTAAAAGGAAATGTAAGTAAACTAAAAAAACTTCCTCGCCCATTTACAAAAAAAGAGTTGATGGCCGATCCTAAAGGAAGTGAAACTTTCATTACCAACACAGACGGAACAAAAATCAGAACCATCTCCGCAGGTGAAGGCCCAACAATTATTTTTGCACATGGCTATGGCGTTGGCTTGGTAGAATGGAACATCATTGGAAATAAATTAGTAGATCAGGGCTATCGGATTATAGCTTTTGACCAACGGGGTCATAAGGGCTCTAGCATTGGCAGCGAAGGAATTGGCAGTCAACAAATGGCTTCTGATTACAAAGCGGTTTTGGAACATTACGATGTTAAAGATGGCGTGTTGGTCGGACATTCTATGGGTGGTTTTTTAGCGATACGTTTTTTATTGGATTATCCTGAAGTGGTCAGTGAACGATTACGAGGTGTTATGATTATGGCTAGTTTTGCAGGGGACATTAATAGAGAGAATGCACAAAACAAATTCCAAATTCCTTTAATCAAAAGTGGCTTCATGACCAGCATAGCTAAAACTGAACTTTTTGGCTATCCATTTGGTCGTTCTCTGATGGGTGAACATCCTGATGCAGCTATGATAGAAGTGTTTCTAAATTATTTTTCATCAATTGATCATAGCAAATTGATCCCCATTTTGGAAGCTTTCCAAAAAGAAAATAATTATGGCCGACTAGGAGAGATTGACTTAGCGTGTACGGTTATTGTTGGCACTAAAGATCAAACGACTCCCCCATTCCATACCAATGATATGGTGGCTGGTATTAAAGACGCCAAACTGGTCAAAGTGGAAGGCAAAGGTCATATGTTGAATTGGGAAGGGCCTGAGGAGGTGATTGATGAAATTAAGGCATTGGCGGGGGCAGCTACTGCGGTGGCTTAAGGTCTATTTTTAGAATAAAAAATTAAAGACTTTCGTTTTGCTTAGAGCAAATTAATAGTTGGTGGAAGTTCTGCTTTGATCCACTTGAATCAAATGCTAATCTTAGACAATGGGGAAATTACATTTAACGAAAGTTCAAATAAATTTGTGAACAATTATTTTACGATACATCTTGAAGAAGCTATTGAAATTAATAGGGAAAGATCTCCTTTATACTCGGAATTGACAGAAGGGAGATCTAAACGATTTTCGAGAAAACTCATCTTCCTAGAAAAACTTACAAAGCTCATAGCAATATACTACGATAAAAAATCTTATCAATTCCAAAGGGAGGGCATACCAGTAGGGCGATATGAATTTGAAAGTATGGTTAATGTTTTGCCTTTTTCAGCCAACTATCCCGAAGGATTAAGCATTTTCAAAAGCCTACCCCAAATTTCTCATCAACGGTATTCATCAAATTTGAAGAAGTATTACAGCACTAAAGATTACGAACAGCTTATTGAATATTCTTTAAAGATACATGGTGAATTAAAAGCGTTTAGAGCTCACTATGTGATGTATCGTCACTTTATTGAATCAATAATTAGAATTTGCCAAATGACGCTTATTCATCAACACAAAATAACGGATGAGAAGATGGCAAAAAAACAATTTAAACTTAACCACTTTCTTTTATGGAGTCATTTGTTTGGGATGAAAGCCGCTTATGATTTTGATCGCGATGTATTTGTGCTTCAAAAAGAAGGGGTGCCTTTTCTTTTTCAGGATTTACCAATAATACATCCCTTGGAAGATTTAAATGAATACCCGAATGTAGGTGGAGTAGATGATTGAAATCATCTACTAGTATTAATTTGAATTACTGTAAAATATATGTGTAGCCTAAGCACCTGAAAACAAAGACAAGTACGCATAGTTCAAAAAAATATCTTTCTCCAGCATTTGACAAAGTCACCCCCCCCCTTACTTATATTTGCATTGTCTTTGTCACCACACAATCATCTATCCCCTCCTTAGACATCCATAATTCTTTATCAAAAACCACATTACCATGAGAACCAAAATTCCTATTAAAGCTTTCTATTTAATTGCACTTCTATTTTAGCTTTACTACTTCTTCTCCTATAACCTCATCAAACAACAATACTTTTACATCCCTCTCAATTTATTCTTTGCCTTTCCTAATCCTACCTTTTATCCTTTAACCTACTGCCGTTAAAGCAGTACTAAATTATTTATAACCATGAACCATTATTTACGCTGGCCATTGCGCCTGAGCCTATTTGTGCTCGCTACGCTCCTATTTGTTACTTCGTGTCAAAAAGATGAACTGGAAGATTTTGATTCTTCTAGTATGACACATGAATTGAGTCAAGAAGAAAACAACTTCTTCTCTTTTGATTACATGGAGATGGAAAACTCCAATTTACTGCAACAACAAAACGCTACTTTAAGAAGTGGCGAAAATGATGAAATCCTTACAGAAATTAATAATGACATTCAAGCTCAAAATCAGGAGCATGATTTTGTACAAGACCTAGTTTTGGAATATGGATTTCCATTATGGAATAGAGCAAAGGTAGATCAAAATGCAGGTCACTTTGAGTATATCACAGTAATTCCTTTTGCTAAGGGAACTTCTACCAGTACTACGGCCACCCTTTATGCTAGTAAGAAAAATGGAAAATTAAGATACCGATTATTAGGAAAAAAGGAATTAGATCAAATTGCTCAAAATGTAATTAATAATTACTCGAACTCCTCTACAAGCACAGGTAGTAATACTACAACTTCAAGTGGAACCTTATGGGGAAGTATATCTACAACCAATTCAACAACAAGTGGAGGTTCTTGGGGTAGTTTATCTACGACTACTACATCCAATAGCTATGAAGAGTCTAACACGAGTTCTTTTGAGTCTTCTAAAACTTCTGGTGGAAGTAGAGTCGCTATTAACGCTGGTACAGGAACGACTAGTGGTGTCAATGAGATTGAGTCGGGTGGAGGAACAACTGAAACATCTTACTTATCTCGTGAAGAGTTTGTTGAGAAAAGTATTCATCCTTTATTCTCAGCTGTAGGTTATGCATTTGACAAAGAAGTTTTTGGCTATGAGAATGAACCATTAGCTGCTGCTGTTGGGGTAGTAAGTCGTAGTGGAGGAACTCCAGATAGCCCAGGAAGTCTTTTTACAGATTGCGAACTAATAGAGATTTGTGAGACTAGCTTAATTAATGTAATAATAACTCCCCCAGGTGGCCCTTATGTTTATGATCCAAATCCTGGAGAAACAGAAATTGAAGTTACATCTGAAGTTAAATGTTTCTTTACTGAGGAATGTGATTTTAACGTTAGGCCTATTGGCGGAGGTGATGACTGGTGGTATAACGACGGTAATACCGGTAATACAAGAAATCAATGGGACGCCTCAGATAGATTCAATGATAAACTTAACTCCTGCGGTAATATGGGAGGATTCCCAGACATAGAAGGATTAAATACACCCTTAGATCAATTCTGTGAGAACATTGCAATGATAGATCAGTGTGATGTTTGGTTAAGTGATTTTCCATACCTACTAGAAATATTTGATGGACAAGGAACACTTGGTGATGTAAGAGAATATATGTGTAGTTCTTCTGAACAAGATCGCGGTAATCGGGATAGGGACTTGATTGATTATGGAAAGTTTTTGGCTAGTGGACAGTATATGAGTTTTGAGAATTTCCTAAAACTTGCTGCATTTAAAGAAAAAAACAATATCGAACTTGACCTTAATGAACTTGCCAGTCAGATTATAGAAAGTTGTGGGTATGGTGCTTTAGGTGATCCTGTGAAAGGAACTCCAGCTCTTTCTTTTGATGAACCTGTATCTGATTGTTTAATAGATGTTTTAGTTGATCACGGCCCTGAAATGACTGACGAAGAATTTGAAGAAATTCTTTGCCCAGCTGGTTATGAAGAAATAATAAACTCTCCTGTAAGGTTTGGTTTAGCCGCATATAGAGTTGGTAAAAAGGCTTATTCCATTTATAAGAAATTGAAGAAAATAACGCCTTTTCCAAAGAATAGATTTAAAAATGAATTAAAAAATGCTTCTCTTGATGAACTTTATGACATAGCAGATAAATTACTAACAATATTTGATGCTAATACTTCAGGTTGGGTTAGAGTCATAAATGTTATTGAACTAGTTTCAGGATTACCTTTATCAAAACAAAACAGTATAATTAATAAGGTATCTAGTTGGGGAAATGGCGCTAAAAATGGGTCTTATAGAGGTTGGTTTACAAAAAATAATCAACCTGCTGGATATTATGTTGGAAAAGGAGACCAAGGGAGAATGAGAAGATCCTTAGCTCAAAGAGCAAAAAACAACAACTCCCATCTTTCTAAATCAGAATGGAAAGGTGCCTTTCTTAATAGTGATATTGATGGTAGTGATATTGGTAGAGCAGCAGAAAAAGAAGAAGCAGTTGAAATGTTTATAGATGGATGGCGAAATCCGTCTAGTACAACGCCATTTTATAATAGTAATAATTCTCCCGGGATTAATAAAATAAATGCAGATGGGTTCTAATCTTAGTTAGAATCATTAAATTTGAAAAAAGGAGACTTAAAAACTATTTTGGAACACTTCGAAATACTTATTAGAAAATTTATTTGTAACTAATACAATAAAATTCTAATTTACGAATTTTGAAGTGTTCCCTTTAATTTGCTTAAATTATGATAGTTAATATAAATGGTATACCTGGAAGAAAATATAAAGATAATTCTTACGTATTTCAACCTATTGATAGCCCTGATAAAATAGAGATTCTGGAAAGTTTATTCAAGGACTATAACGTCAAAGGACTTAGTTTTACTAATGAAACATATTGGCAAAAAAACAATTTGGAATTAGTTGCAAAATTTAAGGGAATACAAACTTTACACCTTGGGAATCCATTAATAAAAGACTTCTCTGGACTAAAATATTTAAAAAAATTAGAAATTCTTGGTATTAATGAAAGGATCAATAGTAGCATAGATTTAGGACTAACTCCCCGTATCAAAAAATTACAATTCCACTGTAATTACAATAAATTAAAGAATATAGATGCCTGTAAGGAGTTGGAGTTTTTAGAATGTTCAAAATTAAAAAATAAATCAAAGAATTTTTTGGATTTCCCTCAGCTAACCCGACTAAAAGAATTGAAAGTTGTTACTTGTAATTTTGAAAATTTGATTGGTATTGAAAATTTTCCTCAACTAGAAAAGCTAGAACTTTTTTATTTCTCAAAACTCAAAACTTTAAATGGAATTGATAAACTATCAAACTTGAAAGAGATTAAAATTTCAAACGCTAAACGAATTGAAACCTACACTCCAATTGGAAATTGTTCTTCTTTGGAAGAAGTATCAATTTTAAGTACAAGCCCTATTCAAGATTTCAATCAAATTTTGAAGAATAAAAACTTAAAATCATTGATTTTTTCAGGTACAGATGTTGGAGATGGGGATTTGACTCCACTATTAGATAGAGTATGGGACTACATTGCCTTCACAAATAAAAAACACTTTTCTCATAAATATACTCAGCTTCCTGCAAAACAATATGTTGTTAATGGACAATTTGCATATCCTAAAAAAGTAGGGGAGCCTTTAGAACCCATGAAGAAGAAATAGAAACACATAACAACATACTTACAAAACCTTATCGAAGTAAAACAAAAAAGCCTCATCAGAAAACTGACAAGGCTTTTCCCTTTCAAAGAAATCTATCAATTCCGAACCCCAGGCAATCCCCCAGGAGGAATATCCCCCGTATCAAAAAATTGAGGTGCTTTCTGTTGTCGAGGATAAACTTCATCCAAGGTATCGCCATTATACAAACGACCATTCTTCATCACTTGGTGAATGGTATTGGTGTTACGAAGATTATCTAATGGGTCTTTATCTAAGATGACTAAATCCGCCAATTTACCCACTTCAATAGAACCCAAATCTTTTTCCAAACCAATCGCCTCAGCCCCTAAAATTGTCGCTACTCGCAAAGCATTATGATTCGTCATACCACCAGAAGCCGTCGCCCACAATTCCCAATGATAACCCAAACCTTGCAACTGTCCATGCGAACCGATACCAACAATACCACCATGTTCAACAATCTTATTACAAGACTCTGCATGCTTTTTAAAGACATGTTCTTCATCCATAAACCAACCTGGTCGACGCCGTGTTTTGCTATCCAATTCTGCTTTAGGCGTAAAGCGATTTAGCTTTTCGTCATACTGTGGATTTTCTCGAGAGTAAAAATAATTCTCTGCCCAAGGGCCTCCATAAGCGACCAATAAAGTGGGTGTAACAGACATTCGAGATTCTGCGATCAACTTCGCCAAGTCATCATAGATTGGATAAATCGGTAGTGCATGTTCATGTCCTGGGTAGCCGTCGAGAAGTTGTGTGATATTCAATTTAATATCCAATCCACCTTCCGTAGTTGGCATAATGTTTTGCGCTTTGGCCGCTTGGATAATCCATTGCCGGTGTTGTCGATTACCAGCCAAATACATTTTAATCGTCTTGGTATCATAGTATTGTGAATACTGCGACATCACACTATCTACATGTTCTTTACTCGACATATTGTAAGCCCAGAAGCCCACACCAGGCCCAGTAGAATAAATTCGTGGGCCAGGTATCATTCCTGATTCTACCATATCTTCATAAGTCAAAACATCAGTAGTTGCTGTTTGGGGATCACGTGTTGTGGTCACTCCATATGCGAGATTTGCCGCATACAACCAAACGTTATTTTTATGCAATCCCCAAGTCGGCCACATATGCGCATGTACATCTACGAAACCCGGAACAATTGTTTTTCCACTCATGTCTCGCACTTCTGTATTCCCGTCTACTTGAATAGAACCTGACGCACCTACTTTTGTAATTCTATTGTTAGAAATCAGAATGTCCCCATTTTCAATTACCTCATTCCCATTCATGGTAACGATTTTTGCCCCTTTCAATAAGACATTGGTATTCGGAATATCACGATCCACTTCCACTTTAATGCGCCGCTCATCAGCTCGATATTTTTTCTCTTTTTCTTTCTTATCTTTTTTGTCCCCATCCTTCGTCTTTTCGTCCTTTGCCTCTTTGTCTGTTTGTCCCTTTTCGTCCTTCGTCTGTTCGTCTTTCGTCCCTTTTTTCTTTTCCGCAGCTTCTATTTTTTTCTTTCTTTTATTTTCTTCTTTCACTTTTTTCGCTTCCGCTAAATCATAAGACATAAACGCATTCCCGATAGACCAATGCACCAACTTAGAATCACCCGACCAATGTGGAAATTCCCCACCTGTAGTGGTTAATTTTTCAGCAGGGAAAATAGCATTGGCTGGTTTAGCTACATTGATAGTTGGTACCTCTCCACCAATCATAGGTAAGGAAACACGATAAATTTCATTATTGATTTTGGCTAAAACATAATTTCCAACTGGTGCTAAAGTCAACATCGACGCACTGGAAGGTTTCTTTTGAGGTTCTGTTTCAGAAGCAATTAGCATACAATGGGATTCGCCCAATTCAGCTGGGTAGGTAGTAACGCCTGTAACTTTTAAATGCGACTTTTCATCCTTGCCATCCCAATTGATACTCATCAATCCTTTAGAAGGATGATTGAGGTAAATGCGTTTTTTATCATTTACGAAATGAATATTGCCCCGACCATGTGCATGATCGATGTAATTGATCTCTCCCCCACTGGCAGCCACCCATGACAATTTAGCCGTCGAGCCAAATGCAAATGGGCTGATGGCGTCCACGAAATTTTGAGCCGCATCACTTTTAAAGGCAATCC
>CAYTVR010000258.1:0-10604 GCA_964441245.1 uncultured Saprospiraceae bacterium
GCCAAGACTTTTCGATTACAATGATCGGTGTGAAGTACGACAGGAACACCATAAGTTTCAGCCATCGTATGTACATGCATTGCTGCTGCAACACTTCCTTTAATCGCAGCTTGTTGGCTTTCATTAGATAAACTTTGACCTGCAAAAAAAGAACATTCTCCATTCCCAAATTGAATGATAACAGGAGCATTCATTTTTTTGGCTGTTTCTAACACGGCATTAATGGTACATGAACTAGTGACATTTACAGCGGGTAAGGCGAAATTGTTTTCATTAGCATAATCATATAATTCCGTTATTTCTTTTCCATATAAAACACCTGCTCGAAATCTTTTAGTTAGTGTCATTTCTAATCAATATTATTTTTTTCTTTAAATGCTTTTAATGATTTTTCTATATGTTGCCGCATCAATTTTTCTGCTAATAGGCCGTCTCTTTTAACCATTGCATCGATGATAGCAAAGTGTTCTGAAAGCGTTTCTTGAGGAGGTCTAATCAATCCTGTTTGATAAGCCTTTAATTGAATATTGCTCAATATCTCCAATCTATTCACGACAGCATTGCCGCTATAGTGCATGACTCTCGTATGGAAAATTCGATCCGCATTGGCATAAGCTGTGGTGTTTATTCTTTTCTTGTTTTGAAAAGGAGTAAATAGTAATTTTAATTCTTTCAATTGTTCCGGCGTAGCAAGTGAAGCCGTTAATCTTGCTGATAATCCTTCGAATACTGTACGGCATTGGAAAATATCCACAATTTCTTTTAGACTCATGGATTTGACATACATCCCTCGACGCGGAATTCTTTCTACCAATAATTCATTTTCTAACTTCTGCAATGCTTTCAATAATGGACTTCGACTAACGCCTAAATCCTCCGCTAGTTTTTCTTGAACCAACTTTTGACCAGGTTTCAACTCTTGGTTAAAGATCATCTTTTTAAGTCTTAGATAGATCCGATCCATTAATTCTAGGTGTTCCATCATTATTTTTTCTGTCAAAGTTATAATTATTCTCAAAAGTATCATTTTGTATTTTGAATTCAAAATACAAAATGATACTTTTGTTCAACAAATCAATATTCACTTAAAAAGAAAAGATCAAATCAGATGATGAAAGTTTATAAAATTGCTGCTGTAAATGGAGATGGAATTGGACATGAAATTGTCCCCGCCGGAATGAAAATTCTAAATCAACTAGCTGAAAAACACGGGTTTCAAATTGAATCAGAAACTTTTCTTTGGGGAGCAGGGTATTACGAAAAACACCAAGCCTTTCTTCCAGAAGATGGTTTAGAAATCTTAAAAAAATTCGATGCAGTTTATTTTGGAGCAGTTGGTTTACCTACTGTTGATGATACTTTGCCGTTCAAACTTTTTACCAATCTAGTAAGAACGGAATTTAAGCAATATGTCAATTACCGACCTGTCAAATTATTTGATGGGATTCAAAGTCCCTTAGGACAAAAAACACAAAAAGATATTGACTTTGTGATCATCAGAGAAAATAACGAAGGAGAATTTGTCCAAAGTGGTCGTCAAATTTATCCAGATCGTCCAGAAGGTATGGCCATGGATACCAGTATTTTTACCCGACAAGGCACAGAACGAGTAGCGCATTATGCTTTTAAGTTGGCACAAAAAAGAAGAAAGAACTTGGTCAATGTCACCAAATCTAATACGCTGATTCATACCCTTGCTTTTTGGGATCGAGTTATAGAAGAAGTATCGCTACAGTATCCAGATGTTGCGTATAAAAAAATGTATGTCGATGCAGCTTCCGCTAATTTCGTTTTGCACCCAGAATATTTTGATGTCATTTTAACTACCAATATGATTGGTGATATTTTGAGTGATTTGGGCGGAGCAATCATGGGAAGTTTGGGCTTAGGTGGAAGTGGAAACATCAATCCAGAAAATGATTTTCCATCCATGTTCGAACCTATTCATGGTTCTGCGCCAGACATTGCAGGACAAAATATTTCCAATCCTATCGGACAGATTTGGTCAGGCGCAATTATGATGGAACATCTAGGAGAGAAGGAAGCCGCAGCCGACTTGATGCGTGCAATCAATGCAGTAACTGCACAAGGTTTCCGAACTGCGGATCTCGGTGGTAATGCCTCAACAGATCAAATAGCTTCGGCAGTAGCTAAAGCTTTGCAAGCTTCAACAGTAACTTAAGTGATTGACTTATCAAAATATAAAATTCATGATCTGACGCATACTTATAGTGAGGTGATTACAGGATTTTCATCCAAACCTGCTCGTGAATTGGAAGTAGATGGATGGAATGCAAAGTGGTTAAATATTTATTCGCATGCAGGGACTCATATGGATGCACCACTTCATTTTGGGGTGAACGCCCAAACGATTGACAAAATTTCCACCAATAATTTGATGGGAAGGGCTTGGATTGCAAAAGTGAATATCCATCAAAAAAAACAATTGATCAACATTCCAGATTTAGGAGAAGTGGAAAATCAAATCATTGCTGGAGATAGTTTGTTGATTCAAACGAATTGGTATAAAAATTTACAAGAAGACTATTATAAATCAGGTTTGCCTAGGATTAGTGAATCACTCGCTCGATGGTGTGTCGAAAAAAAAATCAAAATACTCGGTGTCGAACCACCCTCCGTCGCAGATGTAAGTGACCTAGAAGAAGTGACGCATATTCATCAAATTTTACTTGGCGGAAAGGTAGTCATCGTAGAAGGATTACAAAAGTTGGATAGCATCAGAAGTAACCAAGTCTTTTTAATGGCCTTGCCTTTGAAAATAAAAAATGGAGATGGTGCGCCTGCAAGAGTCCTTGCCTTTGAGGAAACTGATTTTTAGAAATTAAGATATGAACGACACGATCAACATATTTTCCGAACTAATGGCTAGTCTCCCAACGGCCTTAAACCAAGCGTTTGATGAACGCATTCAAGCTGCGAAAAAGAAACATGTTGATGTGATTATAGTGTTAGATGATGATCCCACAGGAACTCAGACGGTTTATGATGTTCCTGTTTTGACTTCTTGGGAAAAATCAACTATTGAAAAAGAGCTTCAATACGGGACAACATTGTTTTTTATTTTAACCAACTCAAGAAGTTTACCTGAAAGTGAAGCTATTATTTTGGGAGAGACGATTGGCCAAAATATTCGTTTAGCAAATGTCGAATTAAATAAAAAATACCTAGTAGTCAGTAGGAGTGATAGTACTTTGAGAGGGCATTATCCAGCAGAAGTCACCGCATTGGAAAAAGGGCTGCAAATTGAAAATAGTATCCATCTATTGATTCCAGCTTTTTTCGAAGGAGGACGGTATACCATCAATGATGTTCATTATGTAAAAGAAAATGATCGTTTGATTCCTGCAGCACAAACCCCTTTTGCAAAGGACAAAGCATTTGGATATTCGAGTTCAAATCTAAAGGAATGGGTGGCCGAAAAAATGAATAATAAGATTATCGCATCTGATGTAAAAAGCATTGGATTAGAAACCATTCGCGAAAAAAAGAATGAGACGATTTCTCAACAAATCAAAACCTTAAAACCAAATGAAGTGTGTATTGTCAATGCTGCAGATTATAATGATTTAAAAAAAACGGCACTGACAATTTTACAATCAGACCAAACATTTTTACTAAGGACTGCCGCATCTTTTGTGGCAGCCTTAGATGGAAAACCTAGAAAACCATTGTTGGATAAACAAACATTAGAGATCAATACTCAAAAAGCTGGCTTAGTTGTAGTGGGATCATATGTTCCAAAAACTACTAGACAGTTGGCTCATTTACAAAAGCATACGGACTTAGTAGAAATAGAATTAGATGTAGAAAATTTATTGAAAGATCAGGCACTAGATAGCGCCCTCATTACAAAACAGATTGATGCAGCTTTATCAAAAGATCAGTCTGTTTTGTTGTATACAAGTAGAAAATTGATAAGTGAATCTACAGCTATTAAAAGTTTAAATATTGGTCAGACCATTTCTGATTTTATAAGCAAAATTGTGGCAGCTATTTCTATTTCACCTGAATTCATCATGGCCAAAGGAGGCATTACATCAAGCGATATTGCCACCAAGAGTTTAGAGATTCAGCGATCGATGGTCTTGGGACAATTATTACCTGGCGTTCCCATTTGGCGAACAGAAGAAACCAGTAAGTTTCCAAACTTGCCTTATGTTATTTTCCCTGGAAATGTAGGAGATGATACTGCCTTGACGACTGCTTTTTTAAAATTGACAAAAGAAGATCCTTCTTCGACAAATCCTGTGGACATTTATAAAGTGAGATGAAAAAGCGACCAAAGGAAGCGTTAAATTTCAAATGTTTATACACACCCGATTTGCCGAAGAACTAACAAAACGAAAACCCAAATCATGAAAATCAAAGGAAGATATTTTGTAGCGGTAGGTATGTTTTTACTTTCCTTGTTACTCTATATTGATAGGATTTGTATTTCAGTTGCCAAAGATCCTATTGCAGGTGACTTGGCATTGAGCGATAAAGCGATGGGATGGGTCTTATCTGCTTTTGCCTTGGGATATGCACTTTTCCAAGTACCAAGTGGTATGATGGCTGATAAATATGGCCCCAAAAAAGTCCTAACGAGTATTGTTACGATATGGTCAATATTAACTGCAGTCACTGGTTATGCATGGAATTTTATTTCCATTTTAGTGACCAGGTTTTTATTTGGCGCAGGAGAAGCGGGTGCTTTTCCAGGAATGTCCAGAGCCATTTTTTCGTGGATTCCTTTGCGCGAACGAGGTTTTATTATTGGGTTAAATTTTTCAGGGTCAAGACTCGGAGCTGCTTTTGCCTTACCTTTTGTAGCCTGGCTGATTACCGATTTTGGATGGCGTAATGCTTTTGTTATTCTAGGAGCAATTGGAGTGATTTGGGCGGTCGTTTGGTGGTTTACTTTTACGGATACACCGGAAGAACATCCCAATTTATCGGAGGAGGAAAAACAAGAAATTATTGATAGTCGACAACAAGTAAATGCAGAAGATAAAACGGAATTAAAGATAAAAACACTTTTGGGTTCAAAAAATATGCAGTCAGCTATTGTCCAATATTTTTGTAGTAATTTTACTTTCTTCTTTGCGCTGACTTGGCTATTTCCTCATCTGAAAAATAAATACGCACTAGGTACGATGGAAGCAGGTTGGTATGCCGTTGCGCCATTTATTGCAGGTGCTATTGGAAATTGGGTGGCTGGTGCTTGGATAGATAATTTGTATAGAAAAGGTGCTTGGAGTCGTTCTCGAAAATTACCAGCCATGATTGGTTTTGCTTTAGCGGCATTTGGATTGATTGCAAGTATTTACATGGAGACGCCATTAGCGGCAGTAATGATGTTGAGCATCGCCATTTTTGGAGCAGATATGACCCTCCCTCCCTCATGGTCGTTTTGCGTAGATATTGGAAAACAAAATTCAGGAATGGTATCAGGGACAATGAATATGGCAGGAAATATTGGTTCTTTCCTAACGGCTCTGGCCTTTCCTTATTTAACAGCGTGGACTGGATCGGTTGACTTCTTTTTCTATACTGCTGCTGCTTTGAACGTGATTGCAATTGTTTTTTGGTGGCGGGTAAAAGTAGAAGAAGGATTAGCTTTTTAAAAATAAAATTAGAAAATGTCAAAAATAAAAATAGCCTGTATTGGTGCTGGATACTTTGCGAAGTTTCATGTAGAAGCATGGACTCGTATTCCAGAGGTTGAGGTAGTTGCTATTTGTGATAAAGATTTAGAGAAGGCTGAAAAATTGGCAAAAGAATATAATGTTACTAAGGCTTACGATTCTGTAACATTGCTTTTGCAAAGTGAAGATTTTCAAGTGGTAGACATCATTACGCCGCCTGATACGCATTTGGAATTGGTTCAACAATTTGCAACAGCTGGAAAGCATATCATTTGTCAAAAGCCATTAGCGCCAACATTAATAGAAGCAGAAACTATTGTAGAACTGACGAATAAAGCGGGAGTCCGCTTTATGGTGCATGAAAATTTTCGTTTTCAACCTTGGTATCGACAAATGAAACGATTGTTGGAGCAAGGGGTGATCGGCGATCAATTGCATACTTTAAATTTAAAAATGCGAATGGGCGATGGCTGGGGGGAAAGAGCGTATTTGGATCGACAACCTTATTTTCAAACGATGGAACGCTTACTCATTTACGAGACAGGCATTCACTATATCGATGTATTTAGATTTTTAGCTGGAAAAATAGAATCGGTTTATGCGCGATTGCGAAAATTAAATCCAGTGATTGCTGGAGAAGATTGTGCCTTAATTTTATTTGATTTCAAAAATGGTGGTCAAGGCGTTTTAGATGGCAATCGATACAATGAGGCCAATTATGAAAATGCACGATACACTTTTGGGCTGACAACTATCGAAGGAAACGCAGGGACCATTCGACTTTATCAAAATGGAAAAATAATGGTTCAGCCGATCGGGAAAGAGGAGTATGAATCTGAATATGTACACGAGGATAAAAATTTTGCTGGCGATTGTGTTTATTTTACTCAAAAACATTTTATAGAAAATCTGATTCAAAATAAACCTTTTGAAACCAATGGCGAGGATTACTTAATTAATCTTCAAATTCAAGAAGCCATTTATCAAAGTAATAAATGGAGAAAAGAGATTTTGATACATAAAAAAATTGAATTCATGATTCGACCATTTAAAAATCAACATAGGCTATGGGTGCTTTTTTATCTGATGATATTAAGTTCCTTCTTTGCTTGCCAACAATATATGTACAAAATATCTGCAATCGAAGATTATCAAAGTATTGAAGTGGAAGGTTTTGTAAATCCATATGTTGATAAAAATCGAAAAGCGATCGCAATAAATGCGGGAAAATTTAAAAATCAATATGGTGCAGCCATCTACACCTTCAATGGCAAACCTGGAAAATATAATTTACAATTAAATGCTTTAGCCGAACTGGATGGAGAGAGTAATTATCGAATCGCCATTAATGAAAATTTATTAGCAGGAAGCAAAAAAAATCCTCAAATCTTTGGAACAGGTCAACCAGATTATACACCAGTTGCACATGTATGGAAAAATGTTCAACTCAAAAAAGGAGACACGATTAGAGTAGAATTTAGTTCTGAAACCAATGGGAAAATTCCAGAGGGAGATATAACTGCTTATTCCAGAGGAAGATTTACAGGAATAGAATTGACGAAAATTAAGTAGATAATATTGAAGTTGTTTAAAAATAGCTCACTTAGCTGCAAAAATCAGATTAGAGAACCTCTATTCAGCTATTTTCGCGTCCAGCCAGAAGGCTGCACTTAAAAATGAGCTTCTAGAGAACCTTAAATCTGATTTTTTCGCACAAGCAGCCATTCTTAAACAACTTCATTCTTTAAAATTAAAACAATACAAACACCTATGAAAAACGTATACTTGATTCTATTATTACCCCTTTTTTTAATGGCCTGTAAACAGCCTCAAACACCTAGCGAGGTGGTGGACAATGTGGTTTCTTTAACAAAAGAAAAACCTGATTTATTTTACCACTATTCTATCTGGTACGCATTTGTCAATAAAATCTTTGAGGGAAACCTAACTGCGAAAGAATTAAAAACCAAAGGGGATATTGGATTGGGCTCTTACAATTTATTGGATGGTGAATTGATCATGTTGGATGGCATTTTGTATCAAGCTACAGAAGATGGAAAAGTTATCAAAGCTCCAGACGATGCAAAAATAGTTTACGCTAATGCTACCTTTTTTGATGAAGATCAAAGTTTCAAAATCGATAAAGCAGAAAATTATGCTAGTCTTAGAGAACAGATTAATACAGAATTGCCATCAAGAAATATTTTTTATGGCTTTAAAATCCATGGCGATTTTAAAAAAATGAAATGTGGTGGATTGAATAAACAAGACAAACCTTTTATAGATGGTCTCGATGTCTTGATTCCCAAACGACCTATTTTCGAAAGAGAAAATTTCTCAGGAACGATGGTCGGATTTTTTTGTCCTGAATTTATTGGAAATATTAATGTGGCAGCTTATCACTTACATTTCATTTCTGATGACGAGCAATTCGCCGGACATGTTATGGAATTCGAAGCAGAAAATCTAGAAGTGGAAATTGATTATATCTATGAGTACCAGTTTGTTTTACCAGATTCAAAAGAGTATTTAGACGGTAATTTTGAAAAAGAATTTCAATATAAAAAGAAATAAAATGTCTATAAACTTAATCAGGATTTTAGTATTTGCACTAGTACTATTGACTAGTTGTGAAGGACAAAAGACCCTTACTCAATCTGCTAATAAAAGTGGAATAATCACTGCTGAGATTACTGCACCTACGGTTGATTTTGCAAAATCTGTTTTGTCTAAAACGATCGCTAAGGACGCATTTCCTTATCAAGTGAATCTGAAAATAGATGCCACCCTCGAAGACCAAGCATTCAATATTGAAACTGCAAATAAGCAAATTACCATTACCGGTGGTGACGAAAAAGGATTGATGTATGGTGGATTAGAATTGGTGGAGATGATAGACTTAGATTACGACCTATCAAATTTAAAAATACAAAAAACGCCTTTTCAAAAAAATCGTGGATTAAAATTCAATATTCCATTAGATGCTCGATGTCCAAGTTATGATGATACCGGAGATGCTGCACAAAAGAATATTGAAAATATGTGGGACCTAGATTTTTGGAAATCCTATTTTGATAGAATGGCCATGCATCGTTACAATGTATTGTCGCTATGGACGCCCAACCTTTTTCAAGTAATGACGGACCTGCCGAGCTATCCGAAATTAGCATTAGAGAACGTTTGTGTGACTACGGCTAAGCCCAAAGGAAAAGTAGGAGAATGGGATGATGCAGGAGGTGTCAATGAGGTGGTTTTGAATAATTTGAAAGTGGTAAAAAAAATGACCATTGCTGAAAAGATTGCTTTTTGGCAAGAAGTGTTTGACTACGCGAACAGCCGTGGAGTTGACCTGTATCTTTATACTTGGAATATTTATACCAATGGTACTTATGGTCAATATGGATTGACGGATGAAATTGATAATCAAAAAACTAAAGCCTATTATCGAGAGGCGATTCGGGTATTTTTAGAAACCTATCCGCAGTTCAAAGGAATAGGAATTACGGCTGGTGAACGTATGCTTGTTGCCAAAGGATTAGACGTTGCTGATGAAAGAGAAAGATGGTTATGGGAAACTTACGGTTTGGGCATTTTAGATTATAAAAAAAATAACCCCGACCGAACAATTCATTTTATTCATCGAGTGTGGTATACCAAATTTGATCAGGTCTTAAAATATTGGGCAGACTATCCTGACCCTTTTGACGTAGGTTATAAATATGCGAAAGCTCGGATTTATTCATCACCCAAAGAGTCTCCCTTTATTGGTTCATTGAAAAATGGATTAAAGGAAAGTGAATTAAAATGTTGGTGGAATTTACGAAACGATGACATCTTTGTGTATCGTTGGGGTGACCCAGATTATGTGCGTTCTTTTATAAAAAATTTACCGGAAGGAATCACCGCAGGCTACCACATGGGATCTGATGGTTATGTCTGGGGCAAAGTATTTTCTGATAAAAATCCTTCTATCAACGGGACGATGGAATTAGATAAACATTGGTACAAATTTATGCTTTGGGGACGATTGGGCTATGATAACCAACTCACTAATGCGCATTTTAAAAAGATGTTGACAAAGCGTTATGGGACCAAGCAACCTGATTTACTCTTTAATACTTGGCAAGCCGCCTCAAAAGTGATTCCTCAAATTAATCGTTTTAGCTTCGAAGAAGGCGATCGGCATTGGGCTCCGGAAATGTGTGCTTCTAGAGAGTCATTTAAATATGTTCCAAAGTTTAGACAGCCTCGACATATGCCTAAATTACCTATCCTGACACCAAAAGATTTTGTGATAGCTTCGCAAAATGGGAATGTACAAAATAAGGTGACACCTTATGCTATTAGAGACAGCCTTAGCAAATGGGGCGATTTTGTACTTGGAAATATTTCAAAAATAAATGCCCATTCGGCGGAGTTAAAAAGTGTCAAGGCTGATTTAACGGCATTTGCATGGTTAGGAAAATACTATGCTCAAAAAATAGAAGCAGCCACCTTGCTAGAGACTCTGGCTTCACAGCAAGACCAGGACAGGACGGTACTTTTAGATTGCATGTCAAAAGCAACTACTTATTGGAATAATTATGCTGATATTTCTGACCAATTTTACCATACCCAAATGTATTCTCGTGTAAATACCATGGATTGGCAAGCTTTAAAAAAAGAGGTCCAATTTGATGAAAACCTCATTCGTAATATGACCACTACGTTTAGTTTACCGCAACAGCTTGCCTTAAAAGATACTGATCTTCAAATCAATTATCCGTATAAAAACACCAGAAAATGGATAGAGATACATTCAACAGAAGCTGCTCTGGCTATGGTTTTTCTTTATGACGAAAGAGGGGAATTAATGGATTTTTATCGACATCCTTGTGAGGAAGGGACATCCGTTTTAGTTTGGGAAGATTTGCAATGGACAAAGAAAGGCAATTACCAATTGGTATTGAATATCAA
>CAYTVR010000259.1:0-5882 GCA_964441245.1 uncultured Saprospiraceae bacterium
TCGTTTAGGGCTAGACCCATTTTTTCTTAGTAATCCTCCAGACCCAGTTACAGGTTGTTACCGGTACTTCTATATGTACATCGTAGATACAAATGGCGATGGTTTAGTGGTGGATGAATATGCTTTAGGTAAATATGATTTTAGAGAAATTTGGGTTTGTCCTCCTGCTCTATTTTGTAATGATGAATTGAATGTGGCGTTAAACTCTGATTGTGTAGCTATCGTTAATTACGATCATGTATTAGAAGATCCATGTCAAGCAGAATTCTTTACAAGATCAAGTACTTTTTACGACTTAGTTCTTGTAGATGCTAATGGTAATGTTATTCCTAATAATGAGATTAATAATTCTCACGTTGGGCAGCAAATTACTGTACAAATATTTGATAACTGGGGTATCATGAGAAACTCATGTTCTACCTTATTAAATATTCAAGATAACATTCCTCCATACATTGCTTGTCCATCTCCTCAAGCGATTTACTGTACGACTGACTTAACAGGTGAAAGTGATCCTCGTAGTGTTCACGGTTTACGTATTGATGGTGTTCAACGTGTAGCAGAAAATTGTGGCAACGTAAATGTAGATAATGAATGGACAAAAGAAATGATTAATTGTGCTCGACCTGCAACTCCAATCTTTAGCGGTGGTTCTTTAGCAGGTTATGACCTTTCAGGTGATGGTACTATAGATCTTTCAGTAAACGATCTCAACGCTACTGTAACACGTGGAGGCGAAACAGTTCCAGCCATTACAGGTTTTGATGTTGTTGGTAATGCTTTTGATGATTATTTCGATTTTGATGGTGATGGTTTGTACGATTTTGTAGTTTGTGTTTGGACTAATTCATACACGGCTACAGATGTCAGAGGATTATCTGCATCTTGTGATCAGAAAGTATTCCAAATTCAGCCTTGGAATGAGGATTTTATTTTTGGAAATTTTGGTAGTGATGGTTCTCCTGATTTATCAGATCCTATAACACTTGCAGGATTATTTGGAAATCCAGTTGACCGTCCTATTAATGCACCTGGTGCGTTCTGGGAAGGCCCATTATACTGGCCATTTAATCCAGCTGTTGACGGTTGTGCTGACGGTGCAGTTCCAACGCCAGCTGAGATTGCGGGATCTGTAGTTTACGGTGATTCTCGTATTAATTCTACCTTATTTGCTTCTCCTTTCTTAGTACAATTAGAAGCGGTTTACGCAAGTAATGGAACCGTTGCAAGATACCAAAACAGAATTCGTTCATTAGCTGATCATCCTGTATGTGGATGGGCTATGGTATATGAGGACTCTGATAAGATTCCTACGAAGTGTGGTTACAAAGTATTTAGAGAATGGAAGATTTATGATTGGTGTTCAGGTGGAGCTTTTACTCCATTTGATTTCGATGGTGTAGCTGTTTTCAACCAAGTTATTAAGGTAGAAGATAATACTGCTCCAACCATTTCTTGCCCACGTCCAAATGGTCAAGGTGGTTCTGCTGCTGATCCTTATATCGTAGGAACTAACTTAGGCCCATTCGAGTGTGGAGCTAATGTAGTATTAGGTTCTCCTACTGCTTCTGACAATTGTGGAAGTGCAGATGTTGAATTGTTAGGAATCTTCCAGACTTCTAATAATGCATTGATAGGAACAGATTTCTCTAAGATTCCATTAGAAGGATGTGCGATGGGCTATTACGCGATGTGGAGAGCAGTTGACCCTTGTGGTAACACTTCTGATAACTGTCGTACTTACTTCCAGATCGAAGATGATGATGCTCCCGTATGTGTAGCTGACGAATACACAGTAGTACCTACTGATGCTGTAACAGGTACGGTAGTGATCTGTGCTGATAACTTAGACAGTGGTTCTTATGATAACTGTGGTGATGTAGAAATCTATATCTCTAAAAGAGAAGGTGGAACTTACACTGACTGTGTAACATTAAGCTGTGATGACTTATTCAACGGTGAAACTGACAATGCAAACGATCCAGAATGTCCTGGTACTGTAAATGTATTCTTCAAGGCTGTTGATCCATGTGGTAACGAAAGTGTTTGCATGGTAGAAGTTGAATTACAAGATAAAATTGATCCTGTAATCGTAGGTGGTCCAGATAAGACACGTAACTGTGATGAGGTTTCTGATCCTATGTCATTATTCAATACACCAACTGCTTCTGATAACTGTTCTAATGCAACAGTAACAGAAATCCGTAGAACTGGTGGATTTGATGATTGTGGTTCTGGTACAATGACCATTACATGGCAAGCAGAAGATGCTTGTGGTAATAAAGCTACAACATCTCAATCTGTTACTTTAATTCACGTTTCTGATTTCGTAGTTGATTTCCCAGCTAACGTAGAGAAAGAATGTGATGAAGATATTAGCAAGTACTTAGATCCTAAGCCTGAGTATGGTGGTGATTTCTGGCCTCAAGTTTCTGATGATGATTGTGAAAGAGTATTGATAAGTAAAGATGATAAGGTGTTCACATCTGATAGCGAAGTATGCTTGAAGATCGTAAGAACATGGCACGTAATCAACTGGTGTAATAATCCTACAGCAGAAGAGCGTCCATCTGATGACATTACTTTAGGTGCTAGAAAATTACGTGATGGTGGCAATGGTTACATGACTTGGACTCAGATTATCAAGTTGGATGATACCGAAGCACCAGTAATTACTTGTGGAGCTGACATCGATATCGCTGACCAAACTGCTGGTTGTGATGGTCCTGTTACTTTAAGTGCTACGGCTACTGATCAGTGTACGGATGATGATGACATCGAAATCACTTGGAGCATTGACGCTTTCGTTGGTACTTCTAAGGAGATTGCAGGATTAGCTTCTGGTTCTGGTGGATCTGTAACGGATGTATTCCCATACGGAACACACAGAATTACTTTCAAAGCAACTGATGATTGTGGTAACATGAGTACTTGTGTACAAAACTTCACTATCTCTGATGGTAAGAAGCCAAGTATCGTATGTGTTAGTTTCTTGAGTGCTGAATTGATGCCTATTGATACTGATGGTGACGGAAGCGTTGACAGTGGTATGGCAGAAATCTGGGCTAGAGAATTCGTACAGTCTTATGGAGATAACTGTCCTACAGATTGTGACCCAACTGATCCAGCTACGAAGTGTTTCTTGATTGATGTAATAAGTGGAGACCCTGAAGCTTACGAGCACAGTTCTCCTCCTTCATCAGCTAAGACTGGATTAACTTTCGATTGTGATGATTACAATGGTCCTGGTACTACAGTATTACTTGCTGTATGGGCTACTGATGCTGCTGGAAACTGGGATTACTGTATAGGACGTCTTGAGTTGCAAAACAACATGAGCGGATGTGCATCTACAGGTGGAACAGGTTCATTAGCAGGTACAATAGAAACAGAAGAAAACGAAACAGTAACAGATGTAACGATTTCTATTCCTAATTCAGGAATGCCTTCATTCATCACTGATATCGCTGGAGCTTACAGTATGTTAGCACCATTAGGTAACTCTTACACGGTACAACCAGAGAAAGACTTTGGAGAATTAGTAGGTGTATCTACACGTGATATCGTTATGATTTCTCAGCACATCTTAGGGACTAATGAAATTACAAGTCCATACAAATTAATTGCTGCGGATGCTGATAACTCAGGTTTCGTATCTATTGGTGATATGGCTGCAATGCGTCAATTGATCTTGAACAAGATTGATAGATTCCCTAACGATAATACTTCTTGGAGATTTGTTGACAAGAGTTATGAGTTTGCTGATGCAACTAACCCATGGTCAACTCCATTCCCTGAAGTGAAGACCGTTGAGATTTCTGATGAAACTCGTGCAGACTTCATAGGTATCAAGGTAGGTGACGTAGATGGTAGTGCCATCGGTGCTGAATCTAGAAATGCAGCAGGTACATTAGTATTTGAAGCAGAAGATGCTAACATCGAAGCTGGCCAAGAGTACACTATTGATTTCACTGCAGCTGACATGAAGTCAATCAGTGGTTACCAGTTTACAATGAACTTTAATGCAAGTGCTTTAGAATTTGTAGATGCAGAAGCGGCTTCATTGCCAGAAATGAGCATCGCAAACTTTGGCTTGAATAACATCTCTGAAGGTGTAATCACTACTTCTTGGAACTCCAATACAGTAGCTGAGCTTTCTGCTGACGATGTATTATTCAGCATGACGTTCAGAGCTAAGTCTGATGTACAATTGAGCGAAGCAATTAGCTTAAACTCAAGATACGTAGCAGCTGAAGCTTATGGAACTGATTTAAGTGCATTGGACGTAGCGATCGAATTCAACACCACTGTAGTTTCTGCAGATGATTTTGAATTGTATCAAAACGCGCCAAACCCATTCAACAACGAAACTCGTATTGGATTCACATTGCCAGAAACTAGCAATGCAACCCTTACGATCTACGATGTGACTGGTAAGCAATTGAAGCAGTATACTGGTGAGTATGCTAAAGGATACAACGAAATCAACATCAACGCTAGCGAATTGACAGCAACAGGCGTATTGTACTACCAGTTGAGTACAACGACTGAATCTGCAACTCGTAAGATGATCTTGATAGAATAAGAATACGAAAACAAACACCGTTTTTAAAACACAGTTTAAATCGGTTTTTGGGATGGCCTCTGTCCACTTCGGTGGATGGGGGCTTTTTTTTAGTTATGAGCAAGCGATTTTTTGCGTAGCAAAAATAAATGTCCAATGGACATTTAAGAGAGCGAACCGCAAAGCGGAACAGAACCCACCTACAATTATTCCCCAACAAACACTAACAACTAAAATTATCCAAATTCTCTTCAACCCACTTTCGTGAAATACACCCCAAAATATTATCACAAAAAATTATGTGTTTATTTCTTAATGTGTACCTAAAGCTGAACAAAAGCAGCCTAGAAGAATTAATTTTTAAAGGAAAGCAAAAATGAAAGTTATACCTATAAGGCATTTATAAATCAATACTTTTTAATTGAAAAATATTTTTAATATGTTTTAATCCCACTTTCGTGAAATGCTTCAAAAAAGAATTCATGACACATTAAAACAGATTTTAATATAAAAACATATAAAGAGTCACAATAATATCAACATTTGCCGAAAGGCGAAGAATGATCCCCCCATATTTGTTCTCGAATAAACTTCTTCGACGATGGAAATCCTAAATTCCATCATCACCCCCCTCCCTAATTATCTTTTCATACAAACAAATTGAGACGGACGACCGACGCTTGTTGAGCAAAATTAATTTTTTGTAAACAACAGATTTCTGCCGTAAACCGTGTACTGGCTACCGTAAAACATTATGAGAAACACAACCCACCAAAGTTGTTTTTCCAATTAACAGATGAAAGAAATCCTGTTGTAGAAAGTCCGTGTACCCAATACCGAGTACCGGCCACCAATTAAAAAATAGTTAACAAATATTATAGAAAGCATTGGCTACGGAAACACCTTGTTGTAGCCTAGCCACTGCTATGCTTTGACTGATTTGCCGAACCTGTGCCGACTTTACGTAGGTAAGGCTAAAAAATATAGAGTTGATGAAAAGTGCTGTAAAAGAAATGTGAACAGCAAAACAAAATCATCACTCCTTTTCAATCACTAATAAATTATGTCTCATGAACTTTTTTACAAAACTGATTACAAACACGAAACCTCGGTGGTTAATTTTGATGCTGCTGTTTTTTGCTCAGCTGGGTGTGGCTCAGAATATTGCTTTGAATTTTGATGGAGCAGGTGAATTTATTGAGCTTAGCAATAAGCCAGTATTAATGCAGACAGCATTTACCGTTGAGTTTTATATGAAAACTAACACTGAAGGTGCTCTTTTTAGAGCATTTGAAGGAGGTGTTCAACAACCAGGAAT
>CAYTVR010000259.1:5892-10600 GCA_964441245.1 uncultured Saprospiraceae bacterium
GAATTTATCTTGAGGTCTTGAACACAGGAAGAGTAAGATATTTCTTTCAATCAGATTTTACTGATGGAACTACTATAAGACAATTTAATTCGGATGTATCTGTAAATGATGGACAATGGCATCATGTCGCTGCTACACTCGATAACAATAATGTAATGCGCTTGTACATTGATGGACAATTACAAACTGTTACAGCAACTGCAAATAGCCCATTGATATTTGATCCTTTTGTTTGGATTGGTAAAGGAAATAACTCAAATCCAAGGCCTTTTAATGGTTGCATGGATGAGATAAGAATTTGGAGTGAAGCTAAAACTGGAAATGATATCAATGCAAGTATAGATTGTGGAATCCAATTAATCAATAGTGATTTGTTAGTTTACTACAACATGGAAGAAGGGATTGCGAATAATAATATCACTTTAGTACCTGATTTGGCAGGAGGAGACGGAGTCCAAAACGCAACAGCTACAAACCCACCAAATTATGTCGATGCCACTACAGCATTAAGTTTTACAGAATGTCCAATACTTCATCCAACTGATGGAGAAGATAGTGGACAGACCATTACGGTAGATTGTAGTGTGCCTGGAGACTTTATAGAATACCTAGATAATGGAGGAGTCAATGGAGTATACAATGATACCCATGATCCAACTACGGTTACTTTTTGTCCCGATGATGATTGCAAAGAAATCATGGTTCAATTTTATGGGATGAATCCATTTGACTTGGAACCTGCCAATGTTGACGATGGTACCCTAGGAGATATTCTAAGTGTTCATAATGGAACAACCGCTACTGATGATAATTTAATTAAGGACTCCAACGATCCTCAATTTCGTTACATGATGTTTATGCCTGACTCTAATTGTGATGACAATCCGAATGGATGTCTAGCATTTAAATTTACGCCGGATGGTGATACAAATAAAGGAGCGGGATGGAGAATGGCAGTATCCTGTGCTGACAAAACATTAAATCTGACCTGCCCAGAAATGGCTATGGTTGCAGGCCAATTTGAAGATGTTGCTGGTACTCCAAGTTGTAATGTCCAAGGGAGGTATACCATTCCTACGCCAGCATTGGCGGATGATTCAGAATGTATTACAAATATAAATTACACAGTAACTCTCGATTTGAATGGAAGTGGATTAGAAGTACAAGACGAGTTTGGAGTTACCATACCAGATGGAGATCCTGTTAATGTAGGTGATCAAATCACAATTATAGCAGATGATTTCAATGAAATTGAAAAGTGTATCAAGCTATCCTATACCGCCACTTGTGGAACTTCAACTGTTACAGCAAGCTGTACCGATCAAGAAGTATGCTTATTCGCGCCATCCATTACATCCTCCAATAAAAAAGTAGGTTTAAATGATGGTTGTAAAGCGACTATAACACCTCAGACTTTTGTAGGACAAACTTGTGATTTACTGACTTATACACTCAATGTATTTGATTCAGAAGGCAATCGCGAAGGAGAGGAAGATGCGAGTTCTGTTTTTATAGATAGTGCAGGGATTTATACAGTACTGATAAGTGACGGTTTATCTTCTGTGATGTGTATGATAACGATTATTGATGCACAAGCTCCAATTTGTGTGGAAAGTACTCTATCACCTAAGTATACATTCTGCGCGGGGAATATTCCAACAGTAGCTTCTGATTTGGAATTTACTACTCCTACTTTTACAGATTGTAGTGATATACCGGATACTACTTGCGTAGTTAAGATGTCAGGAAATTGCGGAGACTTGACCATTGAGGGCGAAACAGGGTCTATTACTGCCCCTCCGGCTACATTTTTTACTTTAGTTGATGGAGTCTATGTTGGTATTGATATTCCAAATACTGATGAAGATTATTTTGGATTTGAAATTTTAAAAGCCTTTGAAAAAACATGGACAGTAACAGATGAACATGGAAATACTTCATTGCCCTGTAAGCAGCAGTACTTTTTGCTTAGGCCAGTTTTTGCTGAGGCGAGTTTTGAAAGGCCAAAAGATATTACTATTTCAAGTTGTGATACCTCCATTGATCCTGCTGATTTAGCAGATGATGAAGTTCCGCATTATATTGGAAAAGATGAAGATGGTAACGATGAGATTTTTAGGTTGGGAGAAGATGGATGTAAGTATACTGTAAGATATGAAATAGTGTTAGAGAAAGTATTTGAAAGTCGATGTATGGTTGAGCAAATCAGACGTTATAGTATATACAATTGTTGTGAAGCTTTGGATCCAGGTACTGCTATTACCTTTGATCAAATTATTACTGTAGAAATTGATGAATTGCAATTGACATGCCCAACCTTCGATGAAATTGAAAACGGAGCAATCATTGCCGATGCCAGTTGTATGGGGAGTCTCAATCTAATAGCACCAACACTAACCGGAGCTACTTGTGTGAGTTTGGATGATGTTACATTTGATTATACACTTACTCAACCCAATCCCCTTCCAGCTATTACTGGAACTGGATTAACAGCACAAGAAATAGAAGCCTTAGCAGATTTAACACTAACAGGAATTGGAAAATATACTTTAAGTTTTACGGCCAATAGTGATTGCATTGCAACAGGTGGGGCAGGGAATACTTGTGAAATTCTTTTTTCTTTGATTGATGATACTCCACCTACTGCAATTTGTCAGACTCTTCCTGTTCCGGTTACTTTAGGTGCTGATGGCAATGGCGTATTAACACCAGCGGAAGTTGATAATGGTTCTTCAGATAATTGTGCAAATCCAGTGACTCTTTCTTTAGATCGAACCGCCTTCGATTGTTCTGATCTCGATGAGTCAAATATTACGGTAACACTAACTGTAAGCGATGGTAGCACATCTACGACATGTACATCTCAAGTTACTATAGATCCTGCTGGTAATTGTCCTGAGGCCAATTGTGTACAGGCCGATTTTCAATTAGATGGTTCAGGTAATGATGATGACAATGATGGATTGATAGAATTTATATTAGATGGTAATGGAGAGGTAACAGTTCTTCCAGGTGATCTAAGAGAAAATACATCTATAGGAGATGATTTCTTTGTCTCTTTAGATGGTACAACACCATTAATTCCTAATGAGAAGTTTTATAATAATTCAAGCGGAATATCTACCCCAAGTGGAAATATAACTCAAATGCTATATTTAATTGCTGAGAAAAATGGTTTCACGGCGTCTTGTAAAGTGAATCTTGAAATAGAGGATCGAACTGCTCCTACAATTACGGATTGTGGTACATTAGAGATAGATATTCAAAATGGTGTAACTGATGACTTTTCTCAAACTGGAATAAATGTAACGGATAATTGTGCCTTGTCACCTACCGTAAGCTTTGACCCACCTTCGGCTACTTGTTCAGGTGGCATCGCTAGTCCTTCAAGCGTGATTCTCACAGCATCGGATCAATCTGGAAATACTTCTACTTGTAATGTTTCAATAAGCTGCTTTAACAGAATTGCATCTATTGCAGGTCGGATTTCAGGAGTTGATGATTTAGGATTATCAAATGTCCAGCTACATTTAGAAGGTCAAAATTCATTTACTATCCAAACAGACTACAAAGGAAGTTTCACTTTTCCAGAAATAGAACTTGGAAACACCTACATGCTAAAACCAGAAAAAAACACCCTCCCTCTAAACGGAGTAAGTACCTTAGACATCATCCTATTATCCCAACACCTACTAGGCACCCAAGAATTCACAACCCCCCATCAATACATCGCAGCCGACGTTACCAAAGACGGTCGACTATCCGTTTCAGATATGATGGAGATCCGACAGTTGATTCTTGACAAGATGGATAAATATAGTAACAACAACAGTTGGAGATTTATAGATGGGAATTTCGAATTTCCACAGCGAGTAAATCCATTACGTGCTCAAATTCCTGAAAGTTATTTAATCAGTGAATTGACGGAGGATATGGAGATCAATTTCGTCGGGGTAAAAGTAGGTGACATCAATGGCGATGCTTCTCCCAATGATTTGCCAGGTAGTGGAATTCGTTCCAATAATTCCTTAGTGTTAACTACTGATGACATGATTTTAGAAAAAGGGAATACTTATCAGATTCCAATAAGAGCAACTTCATTTGATCAAATCCAAGGTTATCAGTTTAGTTTAGATTTTGATCCTAATGCAGTTGAAATAGTAGGATGGGAAGCTGGAGCATTGGAAGGTATGAATGATAGTCATTTTGGCTCCTCCCATTTTGGAAGGCAGGTTCGCCAAATGGAACAAGGAAAAATCAATACCAGTTGGGTGAATGAGCAACAACAGATACTTGAAGATGGAAGCGTACTATTTCATATTAGCCTTTCGGCAAATAAAAAAGTAAGCTTAAAAGATGTACTAAGTCTCAATAGCAATGGCATTCAAGCCGAAGCTTATAAAGGTGAATCCATCACAAGCATAGAGACGATGAATGTAGCTTTAGAATATAACTCAACAGTTACACCATCGGATGAAATGGTACTGTATCAAAATAGACCTAATCCTTTTGCCAACGAAACAGAGATTGCATTTCAAATGCCACAAGCGACTGTTGCTACTTTAAGTGTATTCGATGTATCAGGTAAAATGATTTTACAACAATCTATTGATGCAATAAAAGGATATAATAAGTTTAGCCTTTCGGCAAATGATTTACCCGAAGGAAATCTTTATTACTATCGATTAGAATCAGCAGTAGGTACTGC
>CAYTVR010000260.1:0-10596 GCA_964441245.1 uncultured Saprospiraceae bacterium
GACTCAATATTAAAAATTTCAAATCACAATAATTATGAAAAGTATAGTCAACAAAATTATCCTGTTCGGGTTTTTTATTCTTACCGTTTTTGCCTGTCAGCAAAACCAAAGTGATAGTAGCAAAGCCAGAAGATTCACCTTTGCGGTTCCCTCTTCGAAGGTATCTTTAAGTAGTTTTAAAAATAACGCTTCTAAATCACTCGACATAGATTTTTTCAAATTGGACAATGCTTCCTTTCTAATCATTGATGCACCTTCCAATGAAAATTTTGACTCGATGATGAAAACGTTGAAAAAGGAAGCTCCCGATTTATACCAATCCATCGAGGGCATTACTCCTTTGGAACGGATTTACAAACTAGAACAAAAAGAGATTTTTTCTGCCAACCAAGGGCAATTGATTCAAACTCAAGAGAATACCAAACGATATATTTTGACACTGGAAATGATTAACGATCCCGCCCTAAGGGAAGATTACATAAAGGTTCATGGAATGGGAATGGCTTGGCCTGAAATCACCAATAATATGAAACAGGTTGGGGTAAAAGACATGGAAATTTATTTGGAAGGATACCAAGCCTACCTGATTATGGATACCAAAGCAGATTTTGATTTTGCGACAGATGGTGAAAAATGGAGTAAACTTCCCAGAGAATCTGAGTGGCAGGAATATGTCGCCAAGTTTCAAAAAGTAGATCCGCAAAGTAAAGCTACGGAGAAATGGCAAGAGATGAAAAATGTGGTACTTGGCGGAAAACTATCTCTGTTTGAAGAAGATTGGAACAGCTTAAAAAACTACGAAATCCCACAATGGATGAAAGAAGCCAAATTTGGAATCTTCATTCATTGGGGCCCCAATTCTGTTGCGGAATTGCACACCGATTGGTATCCAAGATGGATGTATTTTGACAAAGGCATTTATAATCCAAGTGGAGAAAAAGTTACAGACACGCCCCACCCTGCCTTCGCTTACCACAAAGAAAAATTTGGCGATCAAAAAGAGTTTGGATACAAAGACCTCATTCCTAAGTTCAAAATGGAAAATTTCAAGGCAGAGGAATGGGTTAACCTCTTCAAAAAAGCGGGGGCAAAATATGTGGTTCCTGTTGCAGAACATCACGATGGATTTGCTTTGTATGAATCTAGCATCACGCCATACCACGCCAAAGCAATGGGCCCCAAACGAGATGTTTTTAAAGAATTGACGGATGAAATAAAAAAACAGGGACTCATTTGTGGGGCAAGTTCTCACTTAGCATTCAATTGGAATTATTATAACCAACAAGATTATTACGACAATAGCGATCCTCGTTTTGAAGCCTTGTATGCGCCAAGGCATGAGCACAATGCACCGGTAAGTTCCGAATGGATTGCCAATACTTGGTGGCCTCGTACCAAAGAAATCATTGACAAATATCAACCTGACATTTATTGGTTTGACTTTTACTTAGACAGAGAAGAGTTTGCGCCTTATCATAAAAAGTTAGCGGCTTATTATTACAATTCAGGGATTGCAAGAAATAAAACAGTAGTCTTACAAACTAAAAATTTAAAATATGAATCCTATCCTGAAGGTACGCATATGCTTGATTTGGAGCGGAGTAAAATGGATTCGCTGAGGAAAGCGTACTGGCAGACCGATACTTCTATTGGAAAAAATTCCTGGTACTATGCAAAGAATTGGATTCCTAAAATGGCGGACGAACTCATCATGGACTTAGTCGATATTGTCAGCAAAAATGGTTGTTTACTGCTTAACATTGGACCTAAGCCTGATGGTACCATTCCGGAAGATCAACAAAAAACTTTATTGGATATGGGAAAATGGCTGGACCTAAATGGGGAAGCCATTCACGGTGCAACACATTGGAAAGTTTATGGCGAAGGCCCTACCAAAACCAAAACTGGGCATTTGTCAGAAAGTAAAAACAAGAAATTTACGGCTCAGGACATTCGATTTACGACTAACAATGGAAACCTTTATGCCTTTGTTTTGGCGACACCGAACAAGGATATTGTTATTAAAAATTTAAACTCAACTAACGTTAAAATCAAATCGATTGAACTGCTGGGTTTTGATGGGGAAATTCAATTTAAGCAAACGGCAGAAAATGCAACTATAAAATTACCTAAAGCCAAGAATCTTGAATATACTTGGGTCTTTAAAATAAAAAGTAAATAAGAGCATGTTTGGAAATTAGTAATTGGGTTCAAAAATGAATTTACGGATTTTGGTCTTGCGAGACTCCATACATTCATTTTAAGCCATAATCGCCATATTTTCTATAGATAAAAACATACCTTTCACTACCTGTGTGAGTATTTGGATATTATTGCAAAAAAAATGATTGTACCTCGAATTCTTTACATAATCTTACTTCTTTCCTTTTCTTTAATTCCTCCAAATCTATTTGGGCAAACCTTTAAACAAATAGATTTAATTATAGAACAAGACGATATTGACGAATTAGAATCTCACCCATTTACAAATGAAGATGTATATGGTTCTTTTGAGGTGGATGGACAAACTTTTGATTCGGTAGAAATTCACTATCGAGGTGCGTACTATTTATTGACTTTGATAAACCAAGGCTCGCTACGAAATTGGAAGGTGAAATTTTCAAAGGAAAACAAATTTGAAGGCCGAAGAGAATGGAATTTTAATTACGAAAATTACATTCGACAAAATTTAGCTTACCATGTTTTTCGGGAATCAGGGGTACCTGTGGTTTCATCTGAAAATGTCATTTTTCATGTGAATGGACAGTTGCAAGGATTGTATTTAAAATATGAAGACCCTGATGATAAAGCCTGGCTAAGTGCCACCTTTGGAGACAATGATGGCGACCTATACAAAGCAGCCTACGATATGCCCGATTCGATAAAATATTTTGCAGACCTCACTTACTTGGGCGACAATGATGAAGATTATTTTTTACACTATCGAAAACAAACCAATAAAAATGGTGACGATGAATTTGATTATAGCTCCATTCGCGAATTTACTTCTTTGATAAATCATACCCCAGATAATGAATTTGAACAAACCATTTTAGAAAACTTTGATGTTGAAGAATTCATCAAATACATGGTAGTAGCTAACTTTATTGCCAACTGGGACAGCTATCCTTTTCGCCCTAAAAACTATTTTCTATATGACAATCCTGAAGATGACAAATGGCATTTTATCCCATGGGATTTGGATGGAACTTTTCAGGCAGATGGTTTCCGAAATTCAATAGGTACTACTGGAAGTATCTATCATTATTTTGATGGGGTTGATGCGTACAATGCCACCCCGACTGAGCCCTTGGAAAGACCTTTGATTTGGCGACTGATGGAAAACGATTTATTTAGAAATAAATATTGTTATGAATACAAGCAAGCCATCAATTCGATTTTGACTACGGATTATTTATTTGGAGTGATTGATTCTATTGCCGCAGGAGTAGCCGATAATACTTCGGGAACTGAACTAAATAAATTCAATCAAGACGTAGTAGAAGTAAAAAGTTTCATAACAGAACGTTTACAAAACATCTCTCCAGAAATAAGTAATTGTATGGTAGACACTGACCCTTTTACTTCAATAGAAAACTTGGATAAAACCCAAGCAGCGTTAAAATTATTTCCTAACCCGGCAGACAACCAATTGCAAATTGAATTAGCCATTCCAACCAATGAAAAATTAGTGATTGAGGTCATCAATTTATTAGGACAAAAATTAATTTCCTCTACGGTAGATTGGTTTCCTGATATGGAGTTCCAATTGAATATTGAATCACTCGATGAAGGGCAATATTTCATAATGGTTCGAACTGACCAATATTTATTGACAGAAAAATTTCAAAAAGTAGAATAATGTAAAAATGAAAAACCTAATTTTTATTGTCATACAAATATTACTTTGTATTCAAAGTATTGCACAAACAGCACCTCAAAACTTTAACAACCCCATCGTTTCAGGCTTTCATTCCGACCCTTCCATTTGTCGAGTTGATGATACTTATTATATGACTCATCCTACACTTGAATATTTTCCTGCATTACCAATCATGCGAAGTAAGGACTTGGTTAACTGGGAGAAAATAGGCCATGCAATTCATCGTTCTGATCAAATCAATTTTCCAGATGGGTTAAAAAATTCACTGGGAATGTTTGCCCCGAGTATTCGATACCATGATGGGACTTTTTATGTTATTTGCACTTGTGTTGAATGTAATGGTAATTTTATTGTTACAGCGACTAATCCAGAAGGCCCATGGTCTGACCCCATTTGGATTGATGGAGCCATCGGAATTGATCCCTGTTTATTTTGGGATGATAATGGCACTTGTTATTATTTAGGAGCTGGGGTAGTATCTGGTGATAAAAAAGAATGGCCTGGTAAAAATGGAATATGGATGCAAGAAATCAATCCAGACATAGGGGAACTAAAAGGAGAGCCTATTCAACTGACCTATGGTCATGCTGCTAATGCACGCTGGGCAGAAGGCCCACGATTATTTAAAATCGACGGAGAATATTTATTGGTAGTTGCAGAAGGCGGAACGAATGAGTATCATGCTGTCACTGTATTTAACAGTAAAAATTTAAAAGGTCCATATCTACCAAATCATGCCAACCCAATAATTACTCACAGGCACTTAGAGTATACTTACCCCATCGTAAAAACAGGTCACGCAGATTGGATAAAAACCCAAAATGGAGAATGGTGGAGTGTGCTTCATGCCAAAAGACCTATAGATGGTTTTTCGATTTTATGCAGAGAAACTTTTTTGGCAAAACTGAAAATGACTCATCAAGAAAGTGGTCTGACTCCTATTTACAATCCCGGAATTGGATTGTTGCAACTTGAGCAAAAGCGCCCTGATTTACCATGGACTCCAGTTCCCCAAAAACCAACACGTGATAATTTTGACAAACCTAATATAGACTTAGAATGGATATGCTTACGTTCTCCGAAAACAAAATGGCATGAACAAATCAATGGAAATCTAATATTAAAATTAAGACCTCAAGTAATTGATAGCTTAGTCAATCCTTCTTTTTTAGCTCAAAGAATTCGTCATCATAATTTTGAAGCTACTACAAAAATGAATTTCCAAACAAATCTTCAAAATGAGAAAGCAGGTTTAGTTATTTATAGAAAATCTAGTACTCACTATCAACTACTTAAAGAAAACGGCAAAGTAGTGCTCATCAAAACTACTGCCATCAATGAAATAGGAACAGAGAGTAAAAAAGAAGTCATTGCCACCTTAGACTATGATCATGAAGATATTTATTTAAAAGCCATTGGCAATCAACTTGAAGTACAGTTCTACTTTGGAAAGACTTTAAATCAACTCATTCCAATTGGAAATGTTCAAGATTTATCTATTGTAAGCGATGAAGTAGCAGGAAGATTTAATGGAACTGTTATCGGTTTGTACGCAACAAGTCTTGGAAATAAAAGCAAGAATGAAGCAAGTTTTGAATGGTTTGAATATGAGGGTAAAGAAGAAAAGTAAGTCTAGAATTAAATAAATGTTTTAAAAGCTAAAAAAATGAGAATCCTAACTTTCATCCTTCTACAAATAGTAATCTGTATTCAAATTATTGGACAAACAGCACCTCAAAATTTTAAGAATCCCATCCTTCCCGGATTCTTTCCAGATCCATCAATTTGCAGAGTGGATGAAACTTATTATATGGTCAATTCTAGTTTTGAATGGTTTCCCGGTTTACCAATACATAAGAGTAAGGACTTGGTAAATTGGGAGTTGATAGGTTATGGTTTATCTCGTCCTGATCAAATTGATTATCCAGATGGCTTGAATAATTCACATGGAATTTTTGCGCCTACGATTCGACATCATAATGGGAAATTTTACATTATTTGTACAATGATAGGTGGAAAAGGAAACTTTATCATTTCTTCGAAGAACCCTGAAGACACTTGGTCTGACCCGATTTGGATTAAGGATACTCCAGGAATTGACCCATCTCTTTTTTGGGATGCTGATGGCAAATGTTATTATACTGGTGCAGGATTAGTTGATGGGACTGGAAAAGAATGGCCCGGCAAGAATGGAGTATGGATGCAAGAAATCGACCCCGATAAAGGAATATTAATGGGAGAAAAAAAACAATTAACTTACGGTCATGCTTCGAATGCTCGCTGGGCAGAAGGGCCTCATATTTATAAAATAGATGATGAATATTTGTTGTTGATTGGAGAAGGTGGAACTGGAGAATTCCATGCTGTCACGGTATTCAATAGTAAAAACATTTGGGGACCTTACATTCCTAATCATGCCAATCCTGTAATGACCCACCGCCATTTGGGCGATACCCATCCTATTCAACAAACGGGTCATGCCGATTTAGTGCAAACTCCAAATGGAGAATGGTGGAGTGTCATGCTAGCCAAAAGAAAAGTAGATGGTTTTATTACACTTGCTAGAGAAACATTTTTAGCAAAAGTAAAAATGACGAATCAAGAATCTGGTATTACTCCAATTTTTAATCCAGGAAAAGGATTATTACAATTTGAACAGGAACGTCCCGACTTACCTTGGACTCCTGTCGAAAAATCTCCCTCACGGGAAGATTTCGATAAAGAACTTTCTTTGGATTGGAATTGCTTGAGAACTCCCAAAGTAAAATGGTACCACTTAAAAAAAGGATGTCTAAATTTAGAAGTACGATCACAAACCGTAGAGGAATTTGTTAGTCCATCATTCTTAGCTCGTCGAACAACTCAACATAGCTATCAGGCGGCAACAAAGTTGAATTTTAAAACAAAAAAAGAAAATGAAAAGGCTGGCTTAGTCATCTATCGTCGAACTGGCAATAACTATCAATTATTAAAACTAAAGGATGAGTTAGTACTGATTAAAGTTCTTCAAAAAGATAATAAAGGAGAAATTAATCCGGAAATAATAGCGAGCGTTCCTTATAAAAATAA
Source organism: uncultured Saprospiraceae bacterium (assembly GCA_964441245.1). Lineage (GTDB taxonomy): Bacteria > Bacteroidota > Bacteroidia > Chitinophagales > Saprospiraceae > JALZUU01. Next base: position 6,953 of record CAYTVR010000260.1, read on the forward strand.
ATCAGTCGTTCTTCATACACAAGTAGAAGGCATCAAAGTTCAATTTAGCTATGGAGAGTCTTCGAAAGAATTAAAACCTATAGGAGGGAGTCAAGATTATTCTATTCTTTCCGATGAAATAGCACAGAGATTTAATGGCGTTTATATTGGAATGTATGCTACGTCATCAGGTAAAGAAAGTAAAGCAACTGCCAAATTTGATTGGTTCGAATATAAAGGCAAAGACCAAGTTGATTAGAGGTTTTATTCTCAATTACTGAATTCATGACAAATTAGAGTTTTAAAAATCACTCACCAAAATTCATTTCAACTTTAAAAACATTTGCCTTATCATCCAAAGAAATATCGGAAAGATTAAGTTCTAAACCATTTTCATTGTGTTGATATGAAATTGTTTTTCCAGAGCCTAAATGCGTTATCTTTTTAATCAGTCCTTGATGTAATTTAAAATTAGAATTCAAAGATTTGATGTTTAATTTGCTTTCAGGCTTACCCAAACAAGCAGCATATAAATTATCACCTTTCGTTGTGAATCTTATATCTTTTTCGCTGTATTGTATTTTTGCAAAATGATTGTTATGATGATAGGTTTGTTTTCCTTCAGCAATTTCATTAGTTCCTTCGCCATGCATAAACCAAGGAGAAGTTCCATAGATCGCTTCTCCATTTTTTGACAACCACTCCCCTAGTTCGGTTAAATTATCTTTGACTTCTTTGGAAAAAGTACCATCAGCCATTGGTGGAATATTTAATAATAAAATTCCGTTTTTACTTACCACATCCACCAACATATCCACCAGCTCATTTGCAGATCGCATCGGAACACCCTCTCGATAAAACCACCCGTGGGTTTCCCAATCAGGAGGAATCGTCATATCCATATCGGTTACCCAAACATCATAAGCCGTCTTAGGAAGGATGCCATTTTCATAATCCCTCATTCCAACATTAGGTGGAATGTCAAAAGATTTATACATAAATTCTACCTCTTTAGTTTTTTGGATAGCATGGTTATAATAGTAGGTTAGAAAATTTCTTTGGTATTTTTCAGCAAAGACCGGTTTCATTTCTTTTTGATTCCCAATGTATTTTGAAAGATGCATTGCCTTTCGAAATTCAGCACCTTTAGTACCGCCAAAACTAGCGTCCACCCAAAAAACATCTGGTTCATATTTATCGACAGCTTCCTTTGCAAAATTTATCCATTCCTCTCCTTCAATAGCATGAAAAGTCACCACTGATTTTAATCCTCTCTTTTTAACCGCTCTTGAAACTTCTCCCACAATATCAATTTTAGGTCCCATCTTAAATGAGTTGTAATCAGAATACTGAGTGTTCCAATGTTTGAAAGCACTTCCATGCCAAGCGATGACGCCACCAAATTTTGCGCCCGCTTTTTCAAACAGAGCCGCCCAATTATCTGCATCAAAATTTTCTCCTTTAAAAAGTTTGATCCGTTTATCATTAGAAAGGTATTCATATTCTGGAATATATTGTAAAGTCTGAATTCCCCAATGGCAATAGATTCCAAACTTGGCATTGATAAGCCATTCTGGAGTTTGATGTTTCCGTAAAGAGGTCCAATCTGATTTATAAAGTTCAGAAGGGGAAGCTCCATTTTCCTGAGCTAAAATGTTTGCAGAAAAAAAGAAGAATACAAAAAGAAGAGGTAACGATAAATATTTCATGCTGATTGATTTTATGTTGAAAAGTGATTTTAAAATGGTTCTTGATCTAGTTTAGGGGGGTGAATGGGAGATGGGTGGATAGGTAGATGGGCTTCCTTCTTTCGCAGTTCTATACGTCAGCCCTAAAGGCGGACAAGTTAGAAGGAAACCCATCCACCCATCTACCTATCCACCCATCCACCCTAACTCCCCCTTTAAAACACCTTAATTTCATTTTCACCTTTTTTATAAATTACTTGATTAGACTTAGGGTCTATTATTATTTTTTCTGAAAAATCTAAATCCTCGGTAGTGAATCGTTCCGTTGATTTTTTCCAAAGCATCGCGGTAATAAAAAATGGGGAATCTTCTTTAGGGTTAAAAGTGGAAGATACATTGCTGACCGTACTTTTTTGATGCATTGGATGTAATCCCTCTTTAGTAATTGTTGAATTTTCTTCCCAACCATTAATAGGAATTAGCGCCAATTGGTATTCTCCATTATCAATGATATGAACTTCTTTCCCAGCAATTGTAATTTGTTTTTTACTTATTTCATCATGAATATGTGGTAGCGCATAATGACCTAAATTAAAGGTCAAGTCTTGTTGTGTATTTATTTTATCTACGCGCAGTATTCCGTTTTCTAATGGAATATCCGCCAATTGAAAATGTAGGTCTTCCAACCATTCCGATTTTAAACTTCGATAGTAAACACCATTTTCATATTTTTCAAACTCATAAAGTCGCCCTGTTTCAAAACGGATAGAATCATCTTTAGTTTGCCACCTATAATTCATGGAAACAACGCCATCATTGGCATCAGCCTGCCACGGGAATGCAGTGTTATAAGATAGTTTATTGTAATTTTCACTTCCTCGGAATGGTTCTTTTACGCCCTTGATTGGAACATGGCACCATGCTCTAATTTCAGATGCGCCAATATTAGCATAGTTGGTAACCATAATTTCTGACTTCGGATAGAAGTGATTTTTTACGGGCTCATTTTGTAGTTCGTTTTCCCAAGCGCCGTCATTTTCCTTAGTTGTCCAAAACGGATTATCCGCTGGAATCAGAAGTGCTAAGAAAAATTTTCCGCCCCAAAAAGCACTACCCCGACAGCTGTAATATTGAACAGCAGGGTCAAAATTTCCATAAAATCCAAGTGTAGGAATACGGTCTTTTAAAAATTCAGGATGTTGTAAGAACTGTAGCAATACACTCGAAGAAATCCGACGCATCCATCCCCAGTTTGCAGTCTTAAATTGTTTTGGATAAAAACCATGAAAAGAAAATGGACTTACCGATCCATAACGATAACTGATGCTTCGCCCCCACATCAGCATCTCTCCATTCTCACTAAACAGGTAAGGATAATTATTGGTTACCGGTTTAAAATTTGTTTTGAATTGATCAGCAATCTTAGGGTAATATTTATCTCCAAAAACTTTTGACCAATATATCGCATACATTTGAAAACCCCATTTAGAATAATAATCATAGGCAGGATTATCATTGTACCAACCATCTTGTCGATAATGTGCCAGAGATTTTTCCAGATATTCTACCAGTAGTGATTCATTGACCTGATAGCCTTGGTCTTTGAAAAAGGAAAGGATCATTATATTGAAAAATTTCCAATTGGAAGCAACTGTCGGGCCATCCGCATAGCTGATCATTTTTTTTGCTAAAATATCTTTTTGTTGTTGAGTAAGTGGTTCCCACAGTAATTCAGGGATTGCAAAAAAGGAGATGGCCAGTGCTCCAAATTCTACCAAATTTTGCCCCGGCCACTCCCCTACTTTATCCTTAATAAAGGATGGGTGTTTATCATTAATAAGATTTAAAATATGATAACGGTAATAAGATAACAATTCAATTCCGTTAATTTCAATCTTTGGATTTTCCTTTAGCAAAGGAGCTGCAATAAATAGGGTGCGACAAAGTCCTTCCAATTTTTCTGTAGGAATTTGCCAT
>CAYTVR010000261.1:0-10581 GCA_964441245.1 uncultured Saprospiraceae bacterium
ATCATTGGCTTAAGTGGTTTGATTACACCTTCTTTAGATGAGATGGTTTATGTAGCTAAAGAGATGGAACGCGAAGGTTTTAAAATTCCATTATTGATCGGAGGAGCAACAACTTCTAAGACACATACCGCTGTAAAAATCGAACAAAATTATACCGGACCAGTGGTACACGTTCTAGATGCTTCTCGTTGTGTAGGTGTTGCGAGTGCCTTGTTGAGCGAAGAAGAAGGAGCTAAAGCAAAATTTGTAAATGGGGTCACTGAAGAATACGAGCGCGTTCGAAAACTACGGGGTAATCGAAAATCAAATAAAAAATATTTAACCCTCAATAAGGCAAGAGCCAATAAATTGAAATTAGATTGGACTGATTTTCAAGCTGTGAAGCCTACTTTTTTAGGTTTAAAAACTTTTGAAAATTATTCCTTAGAAGAATTGTCAGAATATATTGATTGGACACCATTTTTTACAAGTTGGCAATTAAGAGGAAAATATCCTGCGATTTTTGAAGATGAAGTGATTGGAGAAGAATCCAAAAAATTATTCAATGATGCGCAGAGTTTATTGCGTCGCATCATCGATGAAAAGTGGTTAGAAGCACGTGCCGTGATTGGTTTTTTTCCTGCCAATAGCATCAATGACGATGACATTGAATTGTATAATGAAAATGAAAATAAAGAAGTCAAAGCTGTACTACATAGTTTACGTCAGCAAAGACAAAAAGCGCCAGGTCAATCAAATTATAGTTTAACAGATTTTATCGCACCTAAAGATACTGGTAAAGAAGATTACATTGGTGCCTTTGCGGTCACTGCAGGAATTGGCATTGAAAAATACGTTAAGCAATTTGAAGCAGATCTAGATGATTATAACGCCATCATGTTAAAAGCATTGGCAGATCGTTTGGCGGAAGCCTTGGCAGAACGCATGCATGAGCGTGTTCGTAAAGAATTTTGGGGCTATGCTAGTGCAGAACGCTTGGAAAATGAAGAACTCATTTCTGAAAAATATCAAGGTATCCGCCCCGCACCTGGTTACCCTGCTTGTCCAGAACATACCGAGAAAAAGACCCTTTTTGAAATACTCGATGCCGAAAAAAATACAGGAATGATACTTACAGAGAGTTACTCTATGTATCCTGCTGCGTCTGTAAGTGGGTGGTATTTTGCACATCCAGAATCTAGATATTTTGGTTTAGGCCAAATTTCCAAAGATCAAGTAGAAGATTATGCAGAGCGGAAGGAGATGAATGTGGAAGAGGCGGAACGGTGGCTGGCGCCTAGTTTGAATTATGATGTGTAAGGTTGATGAATTTTTGTTAAATAGGGATTGGAAAGTAAATTATATTCAAAAATATTAAAATGTAAGTAAAAAACGAAGATTATCAATAATCTACTTACTTTTGCAGGCTAATAAAGAAAAAATAGACCTTTTAGGTTTCAAAAACTATGAAAAAATACATATTACTCTTGTTTTTATTTACCATGTTGGTAAGCACTCTTTCAGCGCAACAGATTCCGGTGGACCAAGAAACTGTTCAAAATGAATTGAAGAAAAGAGGACTTAAAGAAGATGATGTAAGAAAAAAATTACTAGAAAAAGGAATTGATATTAATAACATAGATGCGAGCCAACTTCCAGATTTAGAACAAGCATTAGAGGATGCTGTACGAGAATTAGAAGAAGAAAATCAAAATGCAGTTGAAGAGACCACAGAAAAAATATTGAACGAAGAGATCAAAGAAGTTGCAAAAGATGCTGCTGTAGAAATCCAAGAATCTGTAGAAGATGGAGCGACTGTCGAGGAAGCTATTGCAGAAGAATTAATTGAAGAAGCTACAGAAGATTTACCTGATACGAGGATTTATGGACAACAATTATTTCGAGATAAAACTTTAAAGGTATTTAGCCCTTCTGAAGATGTTGCTCCGCCTGATTCTTACATACTTGGTCCTGGAGATAAGATCAATATTTCTATTTGGGGAGTTTCTCAAGAAGATGCCACTTTTGCAATTGATAAAGAAGGAAAGATCAAGCCAAGTGGGATGAATCGAATTAGTCTCAAAGGACTTTCTTTTGGCCAAGCCAAGAAAAAATTACAAAGTCGGTTTTCTCAATTCTACCGATTTCGTCCTGAAGAATTTGAAGTGACCATCACTTATTCACGTACAATCACGGTTAATATTTATGGAGAAGTGTTTAGTCCAGGGAGTTTTACTATTCCTGCGACGAATACAGCATTCAACGCCTTAATAGCTGCGGGTGGACCATCTAATATTGGTAGTGTAAGAAATATTAGATTGATACGAGCTGGTGTTCAATCTAAAAGAATTGATGTATACGAGTTTATGATAGATCCCACAGTGCAAGAAGAATTTTATTTGCAAGCTAATGACATTATTCATGTAGGTGTAATGGATAAATTAGTCACGATCAATGGTGCCATTCGAAGACCGTTCAAATACGAATTATTAGAAGGAGAAGAATTAAAACAACTGATTAAATATGCTGGAGGACTTCAGGATAATGCCTATCAAGGAAATATACAGATTAAGCGATTTGAAGACGACAAAGAGAAAATTTTTGATGTAAAATTAAATGATTTACTTCGAAGTAATAGTGATTTTAAACTTTTAAGTGGTGATGAAGTAACCGTATTAACGATTCCTGAAAAAATTGAAAATTTTGTAAAAATATCTGGTGCAGTTGAATTTCCAAATAACTATGAGATTAGTGCTGGAATGCGGATAAAAGATTTATTGGACAAAGGAGTACTGTCTAAAAGTGCCAGGACTGACGTTGCTTTTTTAATTCATGTCAGATCAAATAATACGGTCAATTATGAAAAAATAAATATTGATGAAATTTTGCAAAATCCATCTAATCCAAGTAATAGAATTTTAGCGCCAAGAGATCAACTGCAAATCTTATCTCAAACTAGTTATGTGGATAAAGCGACTATTAGTGTGGCCGGAGCTGTAAGAAATCCTAGTCAATATACTTATGATCCGGAGGAAAGTTTAAGAATTGATGATGCAATTTTACTAGCAGGAGGTTTGAAGCCAGGAGCAACTAATTTTGCATATCTTCATCGAACTGATCCCAAAAATAGAAAGGAAAAAGAGTATATTCGAGTTGACTTAGCTCAAATAATTGCAGATTCTTCTTCTTCAGAAAATTTAGAATTAAAGCCATTTGATCGATTAGTTGTTTATTCTAATAGTACTTTTTTCGATAAGTCAACGGTGAGAGTAAGTGGAGCAGTTAAAAACCCAGGAGAGTTTATTTTTGACGAAACGCTTAGTTTGACTGATGTTTTGACAATGGCTGGAGGATTAAGACTTCAAGCTGCTACTAATCGAGTAGAAATATTCCGGGTCGTCATTCAAAATAATGACCCTACTGAAACAATAGTAGCTACCTTGGACATAGATGAAGATTTAAAAGTAAGTGGAGATGAATTTAACTTAGAACCTTTTGATCAAATTGTAGTTAGGAATGTGCCTGATTTTGAATTTCAGCAAATAGTCACTATAGAAGGAGAAGTGAGGTATCCTGGCCCTTATCCTTTAATTTCTGATAACGAAAAATTAGTAAGTGTCTTGAATAGATCTGGTGGTTTGACCAAAGAAGCTTTTCCGGATGGGGTAAGAATTTATAGAGTAGAAGGAAGTGGTGTAATCATTCCAAATCTAAAAGAGGCACTAAGAAATAATAATTCAGAATTTAACTTTATTTTGAAACGTGGAGACCGTATTGTGATTCCTAAGGTGAAAGATCTGGTAGGAATACAGCTAGCCAATACTAAGGCAGGAGAGGTTTACCCTGATAAAACCTTATCTCAAGGTAAATTTAGAGTAGCTTATTCAAAAGGGAAAAACGCTAAATATTATTTAGATGAATATACGGCAGGTATCAGTGAAAAAGGAAGAAAACGTTTAATTACGGTAGAGCACGCAAATGGAAAAATAGAACGGACCAAGAATTTTATACTTTTTAAAAAGTATCCAAAAATATATGCCGGATCTGTAATTTCTGTAGGCAAGAAAAGAGAAAAAGTAAAAGAGGAAAGGAGTGAGATTAAGAGAGAACCAGTTGATTGGGGAAAAGTGATATCTAATTCTATAGCACAGGTTACAGCAGTATTAACATTAGTAATATTAGTTCAAAGACTAGATTGATATCAGCAATTTTTTAAAATAGGATTTTAGATTTATTTAGATGACTATGAATTAATAAGAAGCGGAAAAAGAAAAATATAACAGAACCTATTAGTCAGACATTGACTTTATAGATTAGGGGATGACAATTTTAAAAATGAGGTATACACAATTAATTGACCTCATTTGGAATCAGCTTCCTGATATACCACTTTGGAAATCGATATTCTGGAAATTGAAATTTAAACATGTATAGTACCTTAAATCATATAGGTGGACACCGAAGTATAGATATAAGTATTAACAGGGCCGTTAAAATCCTTTTTAGAAACTCAAAGTAAGAGCATTGTGTGAATGGAAAAGTTGGAAATATTAGAGCTCAATGTTCAACCAGAACATGTTAATATAATATTGAGTATTCCTCTAAAAATATCGATATTAAAAGTGATCGGTATATTGAAAAGAAAAATAGCGATAAAAATATTCAAAAGTTTGAAGACTTACTGGGGAAACCACTTTTGGTCCCGAGATTATTGCTCCTCTACAGTTGGTGTTGATGAAAGGAAGATTAGAAAATATGTAAAATATCGAGAGTAACAAGAAAGATTTTCTGAGGAACAATAACAGAAGTTTGATTTTTAGTCTCCTAAATGGCTTCGTTTAATGCCACCTTCTAAGAAGGTAGATTCTTTATTGTTCATTACTTGGATTGGTGATGGTTAAAAAGACTATTAATAAAGGATGAACACGACCTATTAGGGATTTATTTATATGTATAAAATGCTATACGATGTGCAAAGCATTTCCTGAAATGTATCAAACCGAGGAATTTAAAAAACTTCAAAAAATTATAATTAGAAATCCCCATTTATTTAAATAGGATGTTCGTATTAGGCATATAACAATTGGGTAGGTTATTTTTCTCTAACCCCTAAAATATAAAAGTCTTTAAAAAGCAATGGAAGAACAACTACAATCTAAATATTCTAAAGATGATGAAGTTAGCTTAAAAGAGCTTCTAATAAAGATTCAAGAATTCTATAAAGAGGTATTTAATAATTGGAAATTAGTAATTCTTATACCAATTCCATTTATACTAATTTTTTTATACAGAGCATATATAACGCCTAAAATTTACCCAGCTGAATTAACTTTTATGGTGAATGAGAATGAAGGTAATAGTATGGGAGGAGTAAATGCAATATTAGGCCAATTTGGTCTTGGAGGAAGGGGAGGAGGAAAGAGTAACTTGGATAAGATGTTAGAATTAGCAACTTCACGAAAAATTATTCAAAATGTGATTTTTGAAAAATCAATAGTTGAAGATAATATGGACTATTTGGCAAATGATATAATTAATGTTTATGATTTACATGAAAAATGGGAAAAAGACACCACAGGCTTAGCTAATTTTTTTTTCCCCGATAAAATAATTGCTGATTCGTTTAATAAATCAGAGAATAAAGTATTGAAAACGATATATGCATTGATAGTTGGTACTAAAAAAACAGAAGGGATTTTGAATACTTCCTTTTCCCAAGAAACGGGAATAATGAAAATAAAAGTAGACTCTAAATCTGAAGCTCTTTCAATTAAATTGTCTAAGTCTGTATATGAAAATTTATCTAAATTTTATGTGGAAAAATCAGTTGAAAAGCAATCTGAAACATATAAAGTTGTAAAGGAAAAAGTAGATTCAATAAAATTTTTATTAGCAGCAAAGGAATACTCTCTAGCTAGTTTTAAAGATTCTAATCGTGGTTTATGGACAACAAAAACTAGATTAAGTGAATTGAGACTTCAAAGAGATGTACAGGTTTTGAGTGCAATGTATGGCGAATCCATAAAGAATTTAGAAATAGCTGATTTTACTTTAAAAAATAAAACTCCTTTTATCCAAATAATTGATGCACCAATAGCTCCGATTGATCCAGTGGTAGAATCTAAGCTAAAAGCAATCTTCTTAGGAGGATTTTTGGGAGGATTTTTAATAGTTAGCTTTATTATAATGCGTAAAATTTATCGGGATACAATGGCTGAAATACACTGATATTCTTAAGAATATAAAATATAAAATTTGAGTAGTATTGTTACCCAATCTTACCAATTCTGAGCTTGAATTATTTATTTATTTAATAGATAAATAATTTGGAAAAAGATGACAGATTGAGTAGTTTTGCTACTCAAATATGATAATGATAGAAACCTTAATTTCTTCGAAAACACGAATAAAATTACTACTCAAGTTTTTCTTGAATAGTAATACTACTTCTTATTTACGTGGTTTAGAAGGAGAATTTGGTGAATCTTCTAATGCAATTCGACTAGAACTTAACAAACTAGAAAAGGCAGGAATGCTCTCTTCCTTTGTAGATGGTAACAAAAAAATGTTTCGAGCTAATACTAACCATCCTTTATTTAAAGAGGTTCATAGTATTATTTTAAAACAACTCGGAATAGATCGAATTATAGAAACCGTTATTAAGCGATTGGGGGATGTAGAAAAAGTGTACTTGATTGGAGAGTTTTCAAAAGGAATTGATAGTCAAATCATTGATTTGGTTTTTATTGGTAATATTGATAAGGGGTATTTAATCAATTTAATTGAAAAAGTAGAAGTACTAATTAAACGTAAAATTAGATATATAGCTTATACTCAGACTGAAATAAAGGAAGTTGATTGGACTAAATTTGATCCTGAACCTTTATTGCTTTGGTCAGAGGATTAGTAATTGAATTAACAAATTTTAACTAAAAAGAACTTTGATTTTAATAAAATAGGTGCAGTATTGTTACCGATCCCATTTTCATAGGGATCGGGACAATTTTTAGAAAGAATTTAACGAATCCTAGACATTGTTTAAATCCTAGATAGGTATGACAAACTTTACGAATGAGAATCATTTACATGTTACAGAACCTAGATGGTTTGCTATCTATACTCCCTATAAAAGAGAAAAGTATGTACAGAATTTATTAAAACGTAAGGGAATTACTTGTTATCTACCTGTGCAAATTATTACCCGTCGTTATTTACGAAAAATCAGAGAAGTAGAGCTTCCTTTATTTAGTCGATACGTTTTTGTTAAAATTGTCAAAAATGATTACATAAAGGTTTTAGAAACAGAGCAAGTTTTACATTTTGTTCGAATTGGTAAAAATCTTTTATCAATACAAGAAGAAGAAATCAATCTGATTAAACGAATCCTGGGAGAATCAATTCCCATCTCGGCTAGTGTAATTTCATATGAAAAAGGGGATAGAGTAGAAATTACTTCTGGGAATTTGACAGGAATTGAAGGTACATTAGTTCATACGAATGGAAAAACAAATGTTTTAGTAGATTTACATTATATGGGATATACCTTAAATATCCAGATAGATAGAAGTTTATTAAAAAAGAAAGAGTTTGCATCTATTTAAAATTAAATCATACTATAACATAAAATATATTTGGAATAGTGATTTTTTTGAACTATTTCGTCTAAAATAAATATAGGACTGATTTTGATAATTGATTTTCGATTTCTAATCAATAATTTTTCACATCTCTTTTAAATATGCCTATAAGTTGCGACTTATCGAGGGCGAAGCCGTATCATAAACATATAAAATGTATAACGATCTTTTATCTAAAAAGAAAAAGCTAGCTGTAATTGGTCTTGGTTATGTTGGTTTACCAATTGCATTAGAATTTGCAAAGTGTTTTTCTGTAAGTGGATTCGATATCAATACACTGAGAGTCGAAATGATGAAAAATGGAATAGATCCATCAAAGGAATTAGAATCTTCTGCATTTGAGGGAGCTGATATTCTTTTTACTACCAGTTTAGAAGACCTTCGATCAGCTAGTTTTTATATTATAGCTGTTCCAACGGATATAGATAATCAAAAGGTTCCAAACCTTACACCATTACTTAAGGCATCGGAAACAGTAGGAAAAGTGATTGAAAAGGGAGACTATGTAGTTTACGAGAGTACAGTGTACCCAGGTTGTACAGAAGAGGATTGCATTCCGATTGTTGAAAAATTTTCTTCTAAAAGATTGGCCTTAGTTACTCATGAAACAATAAATGAGGGATATGAGAATAAAGATAAGCTTGTTGCTGGAAAAGACTTTAAATTTGGATATTCTCCTGAAAGAATAGTTCCTGGCGACAAAGTTCGAACATTGACTAAAATTTTAAAAATTGTTTCTGGTTGTGATGAAAAATCCTTGGAGGTAATTTCTAAGGTTTATGAAAAAATCATAGAAGCTGGTGTCCACAGAGCTGAATCCGTTAAAGTGGCAGAGGCTGCCAAGGTGATTGAAAATACCCAAAGAGATATCAATATTTCCTTAATGAATGAGTTAAGTATTATTTTCGATAAAATGGGAATTGATACTAAGGCAGTCATTGAAGCTGCTGGCACAAAGTGGAATTTTCATAAGTATCACCCTGGTTTGGTAGGAGGCCATTGTATCAGTGTTGATCCATTTTATTTAATTCATAAGGCAAAAAACTTAGGTCTTGATCCGCAAGTCATCGCTGCAGGTCGTCGAGTCAATGATTACATACCTCATTTTATTGCAAAGCGTTTGGTCCAGGCATTAATCGAGGCAGGTAAAAACCCAGGAGAATGTAAAGTACTAGTTAAAGGGATTACCTTCAAAGAAGATGTAGCAGATATTCGAAATAGTAAGGTGGTTGATTTGGTAAAAGAATTAATGGATTATTCATTAAATGTACACGTAGTAGACCCTTGGGCTAGTCCTAACGAAGTAGCTCATGAATATGGGACAACATTAATTGATGAGCCAATTGGTAAATATGATGCGATTATTGTTGCCGTAGGTCATAAGGAATATAAATTTTTAACGATTGAAGACTTTCAGAAATTATCAAAAGGCCAAGTGGTACTTTTTGATATAAAGGGCACTTATGATCGAGATTTAATGAAAGGAGCATTTTACTGGAGGTTATAGGACTTTACAATAGGGACACAAATTTTAAATTAAGAACTAAATTTTTAATCCAAAAAATAATATTTATGGTAGGTGAAAAAATCCAGATGGTTGACTTACTTAGTCAATACAATCAGATTTCTGCCGAAATTGATAAGGCAGTTCTAGATTGCATTCGATCGTCACAGTTTATTAATGGCCCCGCTGTAAAAACATTTAAGAAGAACCTATCAGATTACTTAGGAGTCAATCATGTAATTCCATGCGCTAATGGAACAGATGCGTTACAAATTGCACTGATGGCATTAGGTTTAAAACCAGGAGATGAAGTTATTGTTCCTACTTTTACCTACGCTGCTACAGCAGAAGTAATAGGATTGTTGAGATTAATCCCAGTGATGGTAGATGTTGATCCTAATACATTCAATGTGACTGCTGAAATTTTGGAAAAAGCGATTACATCCAAAACTAAAGCAATTGTACCAGTACACTTATTTGGGCAAAGTTCTGATATGGAGCCAATCATGGAATTAGCTAATGCAAATAATCTTTATATTATAGAAGATAATGCTCAAGCAATTGGGTCGGATTATACCTTTAAAGATGGAACAGTAAAGAAAGCAGGAACAATTGGACATATTGGGTGTACATCTTTTTTCCCATCAAAAAATTTAGGATGTTATGGTGATGGAGGAGCTATGTTTACTAATGATGATGAGATTGGAGCGAACCTCCAAATGGTTGCTAACCATGGCCAGAAAAAGAAATACCACCACTCTGTAATAGGTGTCAATTCTAGATTAGATACTATTCAGGCAGCAGTATTAGATATTAAATTAAAATACTTAGACAAATATTCTTCCGCTCGTCAAAAAGTCGCAGCTCGTTATGACGAAACTTTTTCAGGAGTATCAGCTTTGCAAGTGCCCGTCTGTCAAGCCAATTCCACACATGTTTTTCATCAATATACCTTACAAGTCAAAAATGGAAAACGGGATGCATTAAAGGCTTATTTGACAGAGAAAGAAATCCCTTCTATGATTTATTACCCAATTCCTTTGTATAAACAAGATGCTTTCAAATCTTTTTATAAAGGAGGGACAGGCCTTCCAGTTACTGAACAATTATGTAATTCAGTGATTTCTCTACCGATTCATACAGAGATGAATGAAACGGTACAAAACTATATTATTGAAACTGTTCAGTCCTTTTTTAATAGTTAATAGTTAATAATGAATAGTAATAATAATTATTTTGCTCACGAAACAGCTTATATTGATGAAGGTTGTAGTATTGGAATTGGTACAAAAATTTGGCACTTTAGTCATGTAATGTCAAACTGTATAATTGGTAAAAAATGTAATGTTGGCCAAAACGTAGTTATTTCTCCAGAAGTAATCTTAGGTAATAATGTAAAGGTGCAAAATAATGTTTCTATTTATACAGGAGTAACATGTGAAGACGACGTTTTCTTAGGGC
>CAYTVR010000262.1:0-10531 GCA_964441245.1 uncultured Saprospiraceae bacterium
GAAGTGTGTCCTGATAACAATTGTAGTTTTTCTCAATTTTATGTAGAAGCTCGATCCAACTGTGGTAATAAATTCAAAAATTTTCCCACTGGATTAGCTGGTTTTGATATTGTTCATGGACCTACATTTGTAGACAATCCAAACGAGGAACCTATTCTAAATAATGCAGGTGATACGCTTTTTATGGCGTATAACTTTGAAAAATATGGGGATTTAGGGAATAGTGCTGCCAATTCAAATCCTGTAACAAAAGCTCATACGGTAGAGTTTTGTTATAATTTTGAAACTAAAAATTTTAATCCTTGTAACAATCCCGAAATTTATTTACAAGTGTACTTTGAAGGAGGTAAAGAATTTATTTATGATATGGAGATCACTGGAGCCGAGCTATCAACAGATGGTGGAGCCAATTATACGATAAGTGCAGATGTAGCAACAGATGTTAGTTGGACTGGTATTTCTGATGAAGAGCGACTCTTAAAAATTGATTTAGGTGCAGTTGATTCCAATATCTGTTATCGTTACACTGTTGAGATGGACTCAGCTTGGTGTGGTGTACCATCCTACTGGTTTGGCGCTCAACAAGTCATTGAAAAATGTAACGATGCGGCCTGTGGGGTAGATGGTTGTGAATTGGTACGTGCATGTCAATCAACTACTTTTCGTGGTGATCCAGAGTATTATGGTTGTGACTGTATTTTGACAGGTGATGCCAGAGATTTATATCGAAAAAATTATGGTTTTACGGATGCTACTAGGACGACTAAGGCAACCCGAGATATGGTAAGTACTGAGGACCAAAGGCGGTTTATGCCAGGAGATACCATGATACTTGATTATTATCATATCATTACGGATGCGTATTCTTTGACGCTTCCTCTAACTAGACTAGCTTTAAAATTATATCCCAGAGGTCCATCAAATAGTGGAGCTAGTTTGGAAGATACTTACTTATCAGTAAAACATGATACTAAAAAACTATTAGAATTATCTGTCAATAAAGTGGGTGTTCTTCATGCCAATAGAGAAATTATTGATCTTTCTATGATAGAGGAATGTTCTGGAAAATCTTTTGCTCATGATTTTGCTTCATTTCCATGGGGAGATGGTGCTTCATTTGGGAATAAGTCAAATGGAAATGTTAATCCTGATCAAAGTGATGGAACTTATGTACGCTTGACATTTGATAATGATTGTGACGGAACGACTGACGGTGATTGTTTAGATGAGTTTTTAGCCTATGCCAACTACGAAGCAGGAGATACCATCAATGTGAAAATGGAGATGGTCGTACAGAAAAATCCTTATCGAGAAGCTATGCTAAAATTAGGGCTTAATCCAGGTGCAACGACAAATAACGTAATCTACAATGCGTCGCAAATTTTTATGGAAGGTGCTGGAGACTGCACCGTCTTATTAGGAAATGATTGTGGAATAAATGTACCCTGGTTTGGGGCTTGCCCAGGTGAAGTGTCTACCGTATCCAATGCAACACTAAACGCCTGTGGAGGATCAATGGAACATATGTTTTATCTAGATTCAGAGTTGCCTTTAGATGGCGCAGCCACTTGGTTCAAAGACGAGTACCGACCTATTTTAAATGTCTACGATGTAGATGCACCACTCCTTGCACCTATGGCATATTGTGGTAATGCCTATGTCGTTAATTATGTAAATGGTGACTCTATAGTAATACCTATAACACCAAAAGAGGTAGATAATTTATTCTGTCTTCCTGTAACTGGTTATACAGAGGATGTTTGCGGAATTTCATCTGGTTCTCAAGGCACATTGATATGGAACCCTAGTGAAGCGGGAGCAAGAGGATTAGCGGTAGGAATGTTGACCTTAGATTCCTTAAAATTAAAACATGATTTTTGTTTATTGTGCCCAGAAGTAATATCGGCTACCGATTTCAACTTACTTTATGATTATGGTTATACGCATGGACCAGGTGATCTAAGAGCTTATCAATGTAAAGATTCTGAGGTGTGTATTGCCCTCGGACTTAGTAATGGTAGTAAATGGGGTCAAATTGTTCATGGAGAATTTCTGGATAGCCTTTATCGTTTTAATGATCGGCAGGGGCCAAACCTTTTGATCGATGACAATCGCCCAACCGTTCAAAATGTAACAGCAAAATTACCGATTGATGATCCAAGTTTAATTGCGTCTGGTACACCAGGCCTTAGTGAGGAAATCCAACAAGTCGATATTTGCAACCCTGATCCAACAATTACAGCAGAAGGTGTTGCTGCTTCCATCAAAATCCCAAATAGTGTAATACTAGTGGATGTGTATGCTGATGCAGCTCGTACGACTCTGTTTAATAAAACACTCGTCTCCGATGATGGCACTTATAAGATTTATCAAATTGATATTGGGACAACTAGCTTGGCAGCCAACAATACTTGTATTCCGCTTTATATAGTTACGACACTGCGCTATTGTCCAAACCCTGGAGAAGTACCCGCCAATGTATGTGTTGGTGCTTTAAGTGGATGTGCACCATTAGAAATCAGAACAGCCTTAGCAGCAGCATCGGGATGTGGAGATACGGAAGTTTGTTATGCCTATTCTACTGGTGAGGTAGGCCTACAAGCGGAGTGGTTTGACCTACCTGGGAATCAACCTTTATGTACAGAGCTAACATTTAATATGCGAGTCAAAAATGTGAAGGAATTAACCTTGCTTGATTTGGTTACCACATTTGATTTACCCGCAGGTTTGATCGTTGATCCAACATCATGGCAAGTCGCTTATCCAGGTGGACCAACTTCTCCACTCAATTGGCAATCTGTTCCAGAGCCAGATCAAATTTCTGGCAATACTTATACCTATACGGACGCAGCTGTTTGGAGTATACCCGGAGGTTTTAATATTCATACTGTTGGACTGGAAGGGATTAGTGCCGCCAATGCAACAGCTGATTTTAATAAAGTATCTTTTCGCTTTAAAGCGACAACGGATTGTGATAAATTTTTATCTGGAGGTCAATTAAGAACAGAATCGACTGCAGCTAATCCTTGCTCAGCGGGAGATGTAACTTCTGGAAAAGTAGAAAGTCAATCCATCATCATTAACGGAGCGATACCAGAGGATTATGCTCAATTAATTATGATTGTTACCCCAGATGAATTGAATCATGGAGCCACTAATAATTCTTTTAGCATCACGGCGATTAATACTAGTAGTAATCCTACCGCTGAGAAGGTCATTACTTGTGTGACCATTCCAGATGGATTCACTTATTTAGATAACTCTATTAATGTAGTCAATCCTGCCGGTTATACAATTACGGATCTTCAGTCAACAGTCATAGGGAATAGTTTAGAATTATGTTTTACGACACCTCAAATAGGTGTATCTCAATCCATGAAAATTGCCTTTGAAGCAGCGATTGACCCTACGTTTAATTGCGGCATTGCAGATATTGGTGTAGATGTAAAAAGTGTAGTTGAATCAGTAGTTTGTAGTACTGGACCCAATTGTGATGTATTTGTACAAAATAGTATTAATCCAACCGCTTCAGTTGAAATCAAACCACCTTTTATTGCCAGAGATTGGAAAGTTTATTCGGATTGTGCATCAGGAGGAGATGTCAATCTTTTCTATGAATATAGCATTGATCATAATGGCCCTGATGCGGTTAATCAAGCCTATACGGCCAGTTTTTACAGAGACCTAAACGACAATAAAGTGCTCGATCCAAATGTGGATGAATTGATAGGAACGGATACCGGAACATTTTCCGTTAACGATACTGAAACCACCACTATATCAGGCAGTATTATTGTGCCTAATCAGAGCTCTTGTCCGATATTAATGGATGTATATTATCCATCTACTTGTGTATGCGAATCCGAAGCAAAATATTTTGACGATATCGGACTACGATATTTAGCAGACTATCAGGAACCAATTTCTATGTGTACCGGAGATTGTATCGATATAGAAGTATGTGATTTTGTCAAAATTAATGCTGATTCCATACTAGGTGCTACAGGGCTTGTTTATGTACCTTATCTTAATTGGGTAGCAAAAAATTGTTATACTTTTCCAAGGGATACGCTTCCGAGTGGCGTCTTTCAGAATGGCCCCCCATCGGCATTTTTGGATTATACTGAACTAACCAATAATTCCATTGGAGACGCTACGGGGAGTGACGGTTTATGGTTTCACGAAAATACTGGTTGCGGTCAACCTAAAGGTGATGCATGGCTGGAAGCACAGTACAGTCAGCCTGTTGCGGTAGATAGTGTTTTTGTAGGAAGTGGAAAACTAGCTGGATGGACAGGAAACATAACAAATGCATCAGGGAATGATTTGACTTTATTTTCTTCTATGGATGGTATCAATTGGACTAGTGTTATGACTGGAATAAGAGTACCGTCTCCACAAGGCCTCATAGGGTTTGCATTACCGGCTACATCAGTCGGTCAATATTGGAGAATAGGTACTCCTGCATTTCCTAGAACTTGGGGTACTACAGAATTTAGACTCGAAGGAGAAGGCGTTCCATTCAGTGAAGAGAGCAATCCTGTTATTCAAACAGGCAATACGGTCAGTATTTGTCTACCTGCTGATCAAGGGCTTGATTTTCCTTGGGAAATCACTTTCGAAACGGGAACTGGACCTTGTTCGAAAGAAGAAACAATCCAAATCTGGAATTTAGATAACACGGAAATTACGCTTGGAGAAGACTTAGTGGTTTGTGGCAATGAATGTTTTGATTTAGAGGTTGAAGTAATAGGAGAAGGAACCTTAGACAATGCGACCATCGTTTGGACACCTACAACGGGGATGGTTGATCCTACGTCGTTCGAAACAGAGGTTTGTAGCCTGACGACAGATGTGACTTATATCGCAGAAGTCACCTTGCCCGGTGGTTGTATAAAAAGAGATACCATTCAAATTGATCACCGTCCAACACCACCATTAGGTGGACCGACTGAGGTCAATTTCTGTGTAGGTTATGAAGACGCAATTTTAATGACAACAAGTGGTTATACAGAATATAAATGGTACCGATTATTAAGCGGTAATGAAATCCAAGTTGGAGCAACTGCTGTTGAGCAATTTGCAACTCCTGCTGGAGGAACCTATTTTGTATATGCCTATGATGGAATAGATCCCTGTCCTGTTGAAATCAATGAATTTACAATAGTCGAAAAAAGCTGTGCAGATTATGGTGATCTCCCAGATGGAACGGCCGGAACAGCGACCGATGATTATCAAACGAATATCGCTAATAACGGACCGAGTCATTTAGTCATCGATGATTTATATCTAGGAAATGGAGTAGACATTGAGTACATGGACCAAAACGATGCCACCGCAACTGGTGATGATAATTCAGAATCAGATGACGAAGATGGCCTGACCTTTCCAACGACAATGGATATCGCACAAGGTGGTGTTTTAAACATCCCTTTCTCAGTTAATAATACAACAGGCGATACCGCTCATGTAGAAATGTGGATCGACTGGAATGGCGATGGCGACTTTAATGATCCGGGAGAGATGGTAGCGAACTTAGATGATGGAACAGGTTCTTTTTCCAATTATATCCAAGTCAATATTCCGCAAAACGTAACGGAAGAAGAAAACCTCGGTGTAAGAATTCGATTGAGTAATGAAGATGATATGACTCCCTATGGTCCAATAGCAAGTGGAGAAGTAGAAGATTATTTGATTCGAATAAGTTGTAAGGAAACCTGCCTGAAATTATTTTCAGTATCCATTAGTAATAATTAACCTTCTTCGACAAATCCTGTGCTTACACATACATGCGTACATATAGGATTTGTCGAAGAACTGTAATTAATGAAGCTTAAATCTTTCTGATTGCCCTTCTTAAATTCTTGTCACAGTTGTCTGAAATAAAAGGATATAATTTTATCGTAATTGTAATGTTGTTTTTTGTGTAGGGTATTAATGAACCGTGTGTTGAGCTCCTTTATGTTTGGAAGAATAATGTCACTAAGTAACTCACATCTTAAAAACTTAATATTTAATTGGTTTGTCATTTGTACTATGAATTAACGTATTTGTAAGATAATATTTGTGTTAATTTTTCTAATCTCCTCCTTTGAGTAAGTGTTTATAAAAATTTAACACATCCACTAAGGGGAAACAAAAATAGAATCATTTATTTTCCCTTAAAGCTATTTTCCCTATGGTTTTTAAAATCACCAATTTAAGAGTTGCTTTAGTTTTTGTACTATACTTGCTCAACAATTCTTTATTTCCCCTTAATGTTTATCACTCCAATATGGAAAGGGAAATTTGCAAGAATGTTGAAATTGAAAATGTATTTGATCCTAGAGAACCAACATCCTTAGAATTACAAAACTTAGTCGCTCCCGGACTATTGGTTGATGTCACCTTAGACAATGAATCTCCCGAGGCCAGTGATCCGTTTTGTTATAAAATCCGTTACAGATGTTCCTCTGTTACAGAACATTGCTATGGTAGCTATATAGATTTTACATTACCAATCGGTATAGAACCAATAAGCCTACCCAGCATCGGAGGAAATACTTCAGGAGTCATTTCTTCTGGAGATCCTACCACTGGTATTTACGTCAGAGTAGATTTAAATACCTTTGGCTTATCTTATTTAGAAGCAGGTAGTGCGGGGTCTTTTGAAGTGTGTAGTAAATGGGCTTGTCTGGATGGAGGTGTTCAATCACCTGCCTCTGGAAGTGTCATTAATTTGCTCACTCCAGTTGTTTTTCATGAAGACAGTGGATCAAGTACAGCCACCTCTGCGGATTTAAATGTTCCAACTTTTGATGATTGTCCACCTGCGCCAGTTATATCTAATAATTTCAAAAAAAGAGACCAGGAAGAAAGAGGAAGGCAAGCGCAACCCAATGGTGTATATCGATATACCATCGTCCCTCAAACCACAGGCAATCAAGTGGAGTATATCGAAAATATTCCTGCTGGACTAGAAGTAATTGATTTTAATGTAGATGCCCAAAGTTGGGATGATTGGGAAGTAGAATGCGATTGTGGAAATGGTTTTGTAAGAATCTTTAACTCTGGAGGACAAAGAAGAACTGCTCAGCAACGATGGGTCCAAAACCAAACCAATTCTAATATTTTTCCCAGCCTCAAAGGTGTAAACCCTCAAGCAAATGTAGATACGGGATGTGATGCTATTTTCGATGAAGAAATAAATGGATACGTCATCAGCGGCTTGCAAGCGATCAAGTGGACGACTGCTGCTGCTGGTTACGCAGATGATGATGGAATCCGAATCACTACAAAAATAAAAGATGAAATTTTACCAGGAACAGTCATTCAGAATTGTGCAGATGCAAATGATCTGAGCACAGGGGGGGCTCTTGGTTCAGATTGTGTTGATTTAAATATCAGACAAGAAGCATTGATTCGTCCTTCAAAAGAAATTTGGAGTCAGTTAGGTACTCCGTTGGCCGTTGATGTTCCAACAGCTTACTTCAAACAAGAAGATGACATCCAATGGCGACTACAATTAAATTACGATAATGCAAATGGATCCCACCATACCGGATTTTCTATCACCGATACCATCCCGCGAGGCTTAGCTTTTCAAACGAATGGAGATACCCCAAATTGGTACGTCATTGACTTTGAAGTTCAAGATGAAGTCCCCGCTATACTTCGCCCTGAAAATCAATCTGGCTGTTTGGCTCCGACTTTTACACATGAACTCTTAGCAGATGGGCGCACGTTGTTACAATGGGACTTTCCTGATTGTACGCTCGCTGGAGGTTACAATACTAGCGATGATTTTAATGTAAATATTTTCTTTACTACTCGATACGATCGTAGCATTCCTTTAATTGCCAATGATTATGAAAATGCAGTCTATATCGATATGGGTGCAGCAGCATGGAGTTTGAACAACAATACTTTTTATCCATCAGGAATAATAGCGGATACCTTGATTTTTGATTTTGGTGCACAATCGAATTTTGATGGACCAGGTAGCGTCAGTTCACAAAAATGGGTCAAAGGAACTTTGGATAGTGACTTTAGTCGTTTCCCGCAATTTGGCGCCACTAATTTAGAAGGCGAAGGTATTTATCAATTGTATATTTGGAACCTTTCAGAGGAGGAAGTCAACAGAATTGATATGGTAGATATCTTACCCCATATCGGTGATAATGCTTTGGTCGGAACAGCAGCAAGAGAATCTGCTTGGAGTCTTGAATTAGATACCAATATTGTTATCGAAATATTAGATATTCCCTCCAATACTTGGCTGCCAGTTCCTACTTCCGATTTACCACTTGGCGTACAATATGGCAATGATTATAATGCTTGTTATTTAGAAGGTGCGAATCCTACGACTGATTATGTAAGATCAGATCCAGCGATTGCCAACTTTCCAAACGGATGTACGGATATGAGTAGTAGCAATGCTGCTGGAGGCGCAAAAGCTTTTGCTTTTCGATGGGAAAATACCAGCAATCCAATGCAGTTTGGACAAGGACTTAGAATCACTGTTCGTATTCAACAATTAGATGGCGAAGCAGATGCTAATAATGGAGATGTCGCTTGGAATTCCTTTGCTTATACCGCAACTCAAGTCAGTGGTGGAGATTTATTAAGTACAGAACCAATCAAGGTTGGATTAGTCATGGTGGATGAATGTGCATCGGTTACTTTAGGTGATAAAATATGGAATGATAATAATGGCAATGGCGTTCAAGATATTGGAGAAGCAGGAATCGAAGGAGTTACTGTACGATTATATGATGCCTCTGGAACCGCTGTTGAGGTAAGTCCAGGCGTTCCCTTCGAAACTAAATCAGATTCGGATGGACAATATTGTTTTGCAGGTTTGAATGCAGGTAGTTACATCATTCGCTTAGACCATCCACAAGATACCCTACTTTCAGGACCACTCGGAAACCTCATTCTGACCAAAGCAGATCAGACGGTAGACTCGCTTGATGCTGATGCAGGAATGGGAAACAATGCAGGAATGGATACTCAGTTTTATCCGGAAATAACACTTACTGCAACGACTCAATGTGATAAAGATGCAAAGCATGATTTTGGTTTTGTAAAACCTGCTTCTTTAAGCACTTTTGTTTGGGATGACCAAAATGAAGATGGAGAGCAATCTAGTAGTGAGTTAGGAGTGGAAAATATATTAGTCGAATTAGTTGATGCAAATGATAATGTTATAAAATCAGCGATGACTAATTCAAATGGAACCATTAGTTTTACACAAATATTTCCAGGAACCTACCAACTACGATATTCTAATATTCCAAATAACATGGTGTTTTCAGGCCAAAACCTGACTGGAAATAATAATACAGATTCTGATGTAGATGGAAATGGAGAAACCATTTTATTTCAAATTTCAGCCTGTGATGTAATCACTGATTTGGATGCAGGAATAAAAGCAAAACCAGCAGATCCCGCTACGATTCAAGGTTTGGTTTGGGATGAACTAGGGACTAAAAATGGAACCATAGATACCGATGAACCCTATCTGGAAGGAATTGTAGTTCAATTGTTAGATGCTTCGGGATTTGTTATTGGAAGTACGACCACTGATGTGAATGGAGCCTATCAATTTACAGAATTACCATCCAATGAAAATTATCAATTACAATTTATTCCTCCTGATATTGCCATAGATTTTACTAGTGCAGGCATAGATATGGATGCGAGTGGAACTGGTTTGACAAATGTCTTAAGCCCAAGCCCAAACGAAACTATTTCAGATGTCAATGTCGGTCTATGTGGATTGTTTTCTATAGGAAATCAAATTTGGAATGACGCCAATAATGATGGATTATTTAATAATGCGGAAGCTGTTTTTCCTAACATTAAGGTTTATCTTATTGATGGTTCTGATGGAACGACTTATTTGGATAGCACCTTTACCGATGCTATTGGAAAATATGTTTTTAAAAACCTAACAACTGGAGATTATATTGTAGAAGTAGTAACTCCAATGGGAGATTTTTTATCATCAATGGACATTGCAAGTTCGGCAGTAGCCAATACTTTGGATAGTGATGACAATGGGATTACTGCCATGTCAAATGGACGAATTAGAAGTGCTGCCATTAGCCTCCAAAACACAGGTGGGAATCCTACAGATGCTAATTGGACGGAAAGCGATCATGGCGATTTTATCAATGGTGAAAAAGACAAGACCTCTAATCCGAAAGCATATTATACGCTTGATTTTGGTTTTTTCAATTGCGCCATTCCTACAGGTTTAAATTTTAGTCAATCTGCTCCAACTTGTGATGGTGCAACGACCAACGATGACGGAAGCATAAGCTTAGAAGCGCATTTAAATGGAACCCATTTTGGCGTCAGTACAAAAGATGCGACTAGCTATGACGGTCCATTGACCATCGCAACAGCTACGAGTATTTCCAGTACACTTCCAATGCTAATTCACGAAAACATACCTAACGCAGGAGGTACCTACATCATAAGGGTTTTTAGCAATAATAATTTTTGTTATATAGATGAAGTCGTTACGGTGTCCGAAGTTAATTGC
>CAYTVR010000263.1:0-10524 GCA_964441245.1 uncultured Saprospiraceae bacterium
TAATGAATTAAATGAGACTTATGTAACAATTATTAAATAAATACAAAGCGGTTCTATAGAGGATCTATAATATACGAAATACTGCAAAACACACTAGCAGGTATTCAATTCTGCACTATATACATAAATAACAATTTTTAGTATTCATCCCTAAAAAAATGAAACAACAACAAGTAATTATAAGTCTAATCATTATTCCAATCGTGGCTGTTTTAATTGCCTTGGCAGGTTCTCAATATGGTCAAATGTCCAATGATATACCCATTTATGCCATTAGCATAGGATTAGCTTTTATAATTAATTGGCTTGCCTTTATACCGGCTAAAATTTTCAACACAGAAATATTTTTTGATTTCGTAGGTAGTTTGACTTATATATTAGTAATAGTAACTGCCCTTTCTTTAGTAGATAGTTTGGATAATCGCTCAAAGTTACTGGCAGCCTTAGTCATTATTTGGGCAATCCGATTAGGTGGTTTTTTACTAAATCGAATTTTGAAGGATGGAAAAGATGACCGTTTTGATGGGATAAAAACCAACTTTCTTCGCTTCCTCAATGTGTGGACATTACAGGGCTTGTGGGTCACATTAACTTCAGCAGCAGCACTCATTACTATTACTTCAATCAAACGAGTAGAACTAGATTATTTTGCATACATAGGGTTAACAATATGGGTAATTGGATTTCTACTTGAAGTGATTGCCGATCATCAAAAACGTCAATTCAAAAAGAACCCTCAAAATAAAGGACGATTTATTCAAACTGGTTTATGGTCAAAATCTCGTCATCCAAATTACTTTGGAGAAATATTGTTATGGACAGGTGTTTTTATCATTTCAATTCCAGTTCTTCAAAGCTGGCAATGGGTAGCCATATTGTCTCCCATCTTTGTATTTTTATTAATAACTAAAGTTTCTGGCGTACCAATGTTAGAAGCCAAATCAGATAAAAAATGGGGTGGTCAAGAAGATTACCAAATATATAAAGCAAACACCCCGGTCTTGATTCCTAAGTTGAATTAATTCAAACCACTTCACTTCATCATTCAAAATTAAAAAGTCGGAAGTATTAAAGTCGACACAGAAAGACCTGGAAGAGGAAACTCCTTTGCGCCGGAATACTGCGCAGATCATAGAAAAGTTGATAGGAGCGCCATTGGATGTTTGTCAAAATACGTTTATGGTTTAGTGATTTTTAGCTAAGGGAGTGGTACATGGCGGGAGACTTTATTGTCTGGAGTGTACTGTTTAGGTGTGGAAATGGTGAAAAGTGGGTTTACGCTTGGTGTTTTTTTAGAATGTGGTTACCTTGGAGAGTGAGCGCTGGTGATTGTGTTGTGTTTTGTGGATGTATTGTTGGGATTATCGCCATTACTCAGTGCTTTTTTAGAAAAGGGAAAGCCTGTCCTGACCTTGTGGAATGGATGCCTATGTGCGGGGACTGGTCGTGGGCCGGTTTCGTCTGAAGACCCGTTCAACTCGAATGTATGTATCATTTGGGAGGACACATGACATTCCTTTGTGTTCTCCTCCACATAATAGTGTCCAATCCTGAAATGTATTTCCACAAAACAGTATAAATACATGAGCAAGAAAAACAGAACAAAATTTTCCTAATATATGTGAATTGTACATTTTTAAAACCGAACGATTATTCATACTTTTGAACATGTCAATTAAACATTTTAGTTTTAAAACCGAAAAAGGAGAACCATTTGATATTCCTATTGAAGGTTCACTCGGCTTATTAGCTTATGGCTATATCGGTATAATGCTTTGGCGTGAAAAACGGCAAGGGACTATAACAGAAATTGAAGTCAAGAAAACATCTAATACAAAACCTTCTACTTAACCACCATTTGAAAATGCCCTCGAAAAAAATAATGTTAATAGGCTGGGATGGAGCTGATTGGAAATATCTAATGCCGCTTATTGATAAAGGGTTAATGCCCAGTTTGAAGAAATTAATTGAAGGGGGATGCATGGGACGACTTGCTACACTTGACCCTCCTCTTTCACCTACCTTATGGACTTCAATCGCTACGGGCAAACGTCCCTATCAGCATGGAATTCATGGTTTTACTGAACCAGATCCAAGTGGTGAAGGCATTCGCCCAGTATATATCACCAATCGAAAATGTAAAGCGATTTGGAATATTCTGACTCAACACAAATTGAAAACACATGTTGTAGGATGGTGGCCTTCACACCCCGCAGAACCAATCAATGGTGTGATGATTTCAAATTTGTATCAGCGTGCCTCCGGAGGATTAAACGATCCTTGGCCTATGCTCAATGGCACGGTTCATCCTAAAGAAAAAAGTGATTTATTTGCCAAACTTCGAGTCCATCCCCACGAGTTAACAGGTAACCATATTCAACCTTTTGTAGAGAAATTAGCTGAGATTGACCAAAGTCAAGATCCTCGCTTGATGACTATTGCTAAAACCCTCGCAGATTGTTCGACCATACATTCTGCCACGACTTATATAATGGATAATGAGGAGTGGGATTTTATGGCTGTATATTTTGATGCGATTGATCACTTCTGTCATGGATTTATGAAGTATCACCCACCACGACGTTCTCATATTCCGATACGTGACTTTGAGCTGTATAAAAATGTAGTCAATTCTGCTTGTCGATTCCACGATATGATGCTTGGGAGAATTATGGAAATGGTAGATGAGGATACTACAATAATGTTAGTTAGTGACCATGGGTTTCATCCAGATCACAATCGTCCTACAACTATTCCGAATCAACCCGCAGGTCCTGCCATTGAACATAGCCCATATGGTATTATTGTTGCCAATGGGCCTGGCATCAAAAAGGATGACACTATTTTTGGGGCTAGCTTACTTGATATTACTCCAACCCTATTGACGCTTTATGGACTTCCGGTTGCGGAAGATATGGATGGAAAGGTTTTGATTAATCTTTTTGAGAATCCACCCGAGATCAAAACCATTAAAAGTTGGGAAAACATCACCCCCCCCCAACAACTCTGATGGCACTCGAGCAGATGGTTCCCATCCTCCGAATACCATAATCAATGATGAAGATGCAAGAGCAGAATTGCAACAATTGATTGAATTAGGATATGTCGAAGATCCGAAAAAAAATGGAGCTAATGCCATTAAAAGTACGGTTGATGAAAATAATTACAACCTTGCCCGTGCTTATATCAATGGACAAAAATGGCAAGAAGGGATAGAGATTTTAGAGAAACTTCACACCGAAAATCCCACAATACTTCGTTTTGCCTTAAGACTTACACATGCCTATCAAACAATCGGTAAGTTGAAAGATGCTCGCGGAATAGTAGATCATATCCGTAGCATTATAGATCGAGAAAGTCCTCAATTAGATATTTTGGAAGGTTCCTTGTTACTTGGTGAAGAACGAAATAAAAAAGCACTGGAACTATTTAAAAAAGTGGAACGAGAAGCAGGCAAACAACCCACGCTACATCTCCGAATTGCTAAAGCTTACTTACAACTAAATCGTCTTGAGGATGCAGAATCAGCCATATTGAAAGAGTTGGAAATCAATTCTGAAGAAGCGACTGCACATTACATTTTGGGGCAGATTTATTTTCAAAAAATGCAATACAATGATGCGCTTAATGCCTTTTTTGATGCAGTAGGCTTACTTTATTATTATCCTCCTGCCCATTTTTATATCGGTGAATCGCTTCAGGCACTAGAAAAATATGAAGAAGCACTCAAAGCTTATGATATTTGTCTCAAACTGGTTCCTAACATGAATTTAGCGCGTCAACGAATCATTTCCATTTATGAAAACCAACTTGGCCAACCAGGTAAGGCTCGGAAATATAAAACCTCTTTCGAGCAAAAAATCAAAGGTACCATCAATATCGTTTCTGGTTTGCCACGAAGTGGTACTTCTATGATGATGCAAATGCTTGAGGCGGGTGGTTTAGAAATATTTACAGATAACAAACGAGAGGCAGATGACAATAATCCTAAGGGTTATTATGAGCTCGAAGCTGTTAAATCATTGAAGCGTGATAGCAGTTTTTTAGCAAAAGCTAATGGAAAAACACTAAAAGTGATTGCCCAATTATTGCAAAATTTGCCAATGAATTATCGTTATCGTATCGTTTTTATGGAAAGAAATATAATTGAAATAGTGGCTTCCCAACAAAAAATGTTGGAACGTAATGGCAAAACGAAACAAACCGACACTTTACCGCTAAACTTGTTGAAAAAATACGAAGCGACTCTTAAAAAAGTAAAACAATGGGTTTCAACACAGCCTAATATTGAAATTTGTTTTATCAAATATTCGGAGGTGCAACAAGCTCCGTTTTTGAAGGCAATGTTAGTCAATGATTTTTTTGATGGTACTTTGAATGTAGAAAAAATGGCTAAAAAAGTGGATGCCTCCTTACATCGGGAGAAATCTATTGGGAAATAAATGTCATATTTTAATAAAAAACCTTAAATTGACAGTCTATAAAAATAAGAACTGAAAACCTTTTCTAATGAAACAAAAAGAATCCGCTACGCAAAAGAAAATTGATCGCTATCTGGAGTTATATGACTCCTTTAAAAGACGATCGAAGTATCCAGAAAAAGTCGTTTTTTTAGGTGCTAGCCTTTTAACGAGTTTGCCAATAGCTGAGGGAGCTGTCGTGTATTCGGGAGCTCAAAATTTAAATGTTGCTTGGGTGAATGGTGCAAATGCTGATGCTTTTGTAAATTTTACAGGAGCAGGGGGGAACAATATTAGATTCTTTGGCAATGATTCTGCTAATTTACCTGTTTTTAATCCAATAGTACAAGCAAGTGTGAATGCATTTAATGGAACTGTAAATGGTGGCTTTGGTTATCCTTTTGCCAATGCAACTTCTGCTGTTTTTGACGGAGCTGACAATTGGAATCTTGGTGCAACAGCCAATTCTTTGGCAAATGAAAGATATGATGTCGGTAATTGGCGGAACGCCGTTCTGGCGAATGGTGAAACAAGAGTTTTAGGCGTAAGATTAAACGTTTCTGCTAATACTCATTATGGTTGGGTTCGTATTACAAAGAATACTGATCGAGATTGGACAATTATTGATTGGGCTTGGGAAAATTCTCCTAATACAGCAATCAGTCCAGCAACCACTCTTCCTGTCGAATTAATTTCTTTTTCTGCTAAACCGGATGGAAACCAAATTAATTTGAATTGGCAAACAGCTTCAGAAATAAATAATGCCGGATTTGAAATTGAAAGGAGTATTGACGGTAAAAACTTCAACGATTTATTGTTTATTGAAGGTAAAGGCAACATAGATCTTCAACAAGATTATTCTTTCGAAGATAAAAACCTGCGAAAAGGACAATTGTACTACTATCGTTTAAAACAAATAGACTTTGATGGTCAATTCCAATATAGTGAAATAATCACTGCACAACTAGATGGAGAGAATGGGAACGTTTTATTCTTCCCAAACCCTATTAAAAATAATCAAACCCAACTTAATTATACAGCTACTTCAAGTGGTAAATTAAACTTACAGATATTTGACAGCACTGGTAAGCAATTAGCTAAACAAGTACATTTCGTCGCCAAGGGTAATAATATGATTGAATTAAGTTTTAGTGCATTAAATAAAGGTGATATGCTTTTTGTCAAATTAGAGAAAAACGGCATATCAAATTATCATAAATTGATGAAGGAATAAAATAATTAAATAAATTCACTCTAAGGAATCTAAATTATTTCATTTGGTACTGTATACAGAGATGGTCAAAAAGCAATGATAATTGCTTAAAAACCAGATATCTCAAAACAAATATTTACCGAATGAAATCATTAGGGTTCGTACTTTTAACAATCTTTTTTGGTGTACACTTTGTGACATCTTATACAATTAAATAAACATCCTTTTTATTAGTTCCAACTTCTCTGAATCAAAGTTTTAATTAATTCCTTTACGGGATCAAGGTTAAATAACATTTCAACAGATTTTGTAAAGACTTTCCTACGCTATTTCACAAGACAAGCAATTATTGTCAATACTTTCCATGTAATACTATTCGCTATAGCTCAAAGATAACTTCATTCCTTAGCATGAAATTGAGTCAGTCAATCTACTTGGTAGGAGAATGAATAGGTGTTGTATTTTGTGGATGTCATCCTTTTTACTGATTTACGAATTAGTGTTAGGTTTTTTCCTATTTGAGGTACAATACGGTGAAAATAATCTTTAATATTGATGTTTCTTTAATAAAACATGAAACATACCAATTCAATGAAAGCATTCCTATTCTTTATTTTTATGGGTTTCGCGACACTTCTACTTGCTCAAAGTCCAATTGAGACTAGCTTAAAAAAATATCAAAGTAATTATTTGCCAGAAAAAGTTTTTGTACATACCGATAAAAATATATATGCTGGTGGTGAAGTAGTTTGGATGGCTGTCTATTTGATGGAAGGACTTTTACATACGCCGAACAGGGTAAGTCAAAACATTAAATTGGAACTGAGAAACGTCAAAGGTGAGGTAATTCTTAAACAAATAATAACATCAAAAGAGGGTCATTCCGCAGGAGATTTTTCAATCCCCGTAAACCTTAATCCAGGCACTTACCAAATTGTAGCTTATTCCAATTACCAAATGAATAGTGACCCTGCAACACTTTTTAAAAAAAATATTCAAATCATTGCAGGCCTGAAAAAAAGTGCTACTGAAAAAGTAATGGAGGGAGAAATCCCATCAGATGTTACTGCCTCAAAAAAAACACAAGCACGGATTCGTTTTTTCCCAGAAGGAGGTGAGTGTGTATCGGGAATCACCTGTCAGATTGCCTATACTATTCATTCGATCTATCCTACAAATGCATTCATCATCGACTCCAATGGTAAAAGAATAATCGAACTCTCCCCTAACGAATATGGAGTAGGACGATTCAGATACTTACCCAAAGCCGATGAAGATTATTGGGTAGTATTTGAAGGCGGCTCCGAAAAAATTGCGGTCCCAAAACCACTCCAAACTGGGTATCATTTGAATATTAAGAATAAAGAAACCGTCGTCAAGATATTGGCAACAACCAATTTCCCAATTGGTATGCAAGGTGCTCGACTAGTGCTTCATCAACGTGGTATTTATTTGGTAGATAAAAAAATAACCCTTAATGATTCTTATTTTAGAGTAAACATTCCACGAGAAGCACTAGCGCCAGGTGTAATCGTATGTACATTGTTTGACCCTCAAGATAATCCGGTAGCGGAACGATTATTTTTTATCACTCCGAAACGTCAAAGTACGCTACTTCAATTGTCCACGAATAAGTCGACATTTGAGACCAGAGAAGAAGCGAAGCTCCAAATCATCACTTCGTCAGAAGATGCTACCACTATCGACAGTACTCCATCTCGACTTAGTATCAGTATCATCCCTGAACAAGCATATGACTTGATGTCGGGTGACGATCTACGGACATGGATACTTTTGAATAGTGATGTCGATCAAATTATTCCAGATGCTCCTAAATTAGTTTTTCCAAAAAATGAAATTGATTCCAGAGGAGTTATTGATGATTTTATGTTGACACGAGGATGGCGGCGTTTTCGTTGGGAGACTATTTTAAGCAAGGAGAAATTCACTCCTAAACATATTTTAAAGCAAGGTGTATATCTACAGGGTCAAATGGTTCGATTCGAAGACCCCGATAGGCCTAGACCCGGAAAAGTATTTTTGACACGTCTCAAAAACGCTTATATCGAGGAAGTGATGACAGATGAAAACGGGTATTTTTCTTTTGGCCCATATCAATTCTCAGATACGATCAACGTTTTTCTACAAGGAAGGTTTAAAATGGGAAAACGCAATCGACTCAATCCCGAAATATCGTTGAAAGATAATCCCGTTGTCAAACTAAAAATATTGGAAGATGAAATTCCTGATGTAGATTTTGATAAACCATTGGAAAGGATTCAATTAATCAAAGAATCGATAGACGCCTATCAAAAGATGAGTCAGAATATGTTGAACATCGCTCAAAGTTATGATTCACTGTATTTTATTTTACCGGAAATAGATGTTACAGAAAAAAGGCGCACAAAGATCGAAAAATCAAGAGAAAGCCGAACGCACCTCTACGGTACACCAACCAATAGGTTAGTGGTTCAAGACAATCCTTCGACACGGAATGTTCAAGATGCAGTTGATCTATTTCGGCAAATCCCAGGTATTCAAGTCTCGGGCAGTGGGAATTTCGGTGATCAAAGGCTGGTCATTCGTGGTGCTTCTAGCATAGTTGGGTCAAATGATCCGCTCATATTATTGGATGGATTTCCAGTAGATTTGAGTTTTTTTCAAGGTTATCCTGTTGCTGATATTGAGTTTATTGATGTCTTGAAAGGAGCCGAGGCGAGTATTTATGGATCGAGAGGAGCGACAGGGGTGATTTTAGTTTACACTAATTCAGGTATCTCAACTGCATCTGACGAACCAGGGGTGCTCTCCACCAAAATCATAGGTTTTTATAAAGCGCGCGAATTTGCAGTTTTTGATTCTGCCACAGATAGAAATTCTAATCGCCCGGATATTAGAACTACGTTACATTGGAATCCAATATTAAAAACTAATGAAAAAGGAGAGGCAAAAGATTTATTTAAAACTTCTGATCAGTATGGAAAATTTATTATCATAGCGCAAGGGCTTAAAGATGATGGAACGCCTTTGTTCGGGACGACCCAATTTGAAGTAAAAAATTGACTTTAATTCTTCGATTACGGAAAACGTAAGAATTGGCAATTAAAATTCTAACAAATGAAGAATTCAGAAATAGAATTGAAGATGAATTAAAAAAATAAACCCATAATTTCCAATAAAAGAAGAAGCTGTTATTTGCATGTATTTATAATGTTAGAAAATAAGACCAGCGATTAAAAGTGGATTTACACTTGGTGTTTTTTTAGAATATGGTTACCTTGGAGAGTGAGCGCTGGTAATTATATTGTGTTTTGTGGATGTATTGTTGTATAAGTAGAGAATTAATCGCTATTACTCAGGGCTTTTTTGGAAAAGGGAAACACCTATGTGTGGGGACTGGTCGTGGGCCGGTTTCGTCTGAAGACAGGTTCAACTCGAATGTATGTGTCATCCCAAATGACACATACATTTATTTGTGTTAGCAGATAGTGAAAAAAAACAATATAATTACAAATTAATAGAACGATTAATTATTAAAATGAGAATTGATTCAAAATTAAATTTGACCATAAAATATAGAATAAAATGAGAGTTGTAAGTTTGTTTATATTTCTTTTTTTAATTGTGTCTTGTAGAGAAAATGAAGATTGTATAGAACCACCATGTGCACGTCCAAACATTAATCATTATTCTAGTTTATCAATTGAATTTTGTGTTTTAGAATCAGATACTTCTTGTTATCTAAATACTGATTTATCAGAAATTCAATTTAAAATATTAAATGATGTAAATAGTAATATTATAGTAGATACAACATTTAATGAGTTTGAATTAATGAACTATATCATCCATATAGGAGCGAATAGCGAATTCAAATTTGGAGAAGATTCAAATGGTACTGGGACATTATTATATCCAGAATATTATTATGAAATTAAATTAGAAGCAGATAATCAAGTAATTAAGATTAATGAAATAAAATTTAGAGATGATGGACCATGTAGTTGCCCTAGTTATGTAATTGAATCAGTTGAAGTGAATAACATATTTAGAAATGTAAATCAAGGTAAAATTATTATAAGAAAATAAACCATCTGCTAACAATGTAGCCAGCGTCAAGCCTTCGCATTCGCTCAGTCCTGCGCGGCTACCGCCGTTAGCACCAACCAAGAAAAAATAAAAACAAAATGGATTGGAAAAAAATTACAGACGATTTATACAAAAAGATAGCACCAATAAGAGGTGATTTGAATAGTCAAATAGAATCAGATTTTATAAGACGACAAAAAATTAATTCGATATGGATAGAGTTTGACATGAATGAATTTATCTACCAAGACCCTTTTTATGGAGAACAGGCATCAACTGCACCATTTAGAATGTACGTGAATCCACTTGATAGTGAAAATGAAATTGAAATCACTCATATTCAAGAATTAGAAAATAAAACCTTTAAAGATTCAAGGACAAATCTCAAGGGGGCGTTTTCAAACTCATTGCATTTTTCTGCACCTGTTATAAAATTTGGAGAGATAAATGGCAATAATATCGAATTCGAAATGGAATATTGCATTACAAATAGTGATAGCTATGGAATGATGACGGGTACAATTAATGACCATGTAAAATCAAGTGGAAAGATTAAAGTAGACTTAAAAATTCATGATATGCTAATTTTGGAAAGCAAGAAATACAATGTTAAACGTATTCTCGATTCAATGAACCCCAATATTTATGATTTAAAATCAACAAAATTAGCTACTGATACTGGAATATCTTACCAAGACTATAACCAGTATGTCCCCTTCCCAATAAGCGCACCCATTCTTTAGTAGAAAGTTAGGATAAAAA
>CAYTVR010000264.1:0-10193 GCA_964441245.1 uncultured Saprospiraceae bacterium
GGTATCCGCTCAAGGCTATACTTCGTTAATCGGTCTATCAGTTATCAGTCGGTTCGGTGAACCATCTTTCGGATACACTCGACGCAGAGCATCGAGGAATTCTTTTAGATTAAATCCTGGCTTTACCATTCCAAAAAACATGCTCAAAGAGACCCGATAAGATACATACCTTACTTTATGTTTTAGCAGATATAAACATTAGAATAATCTAATATTTATGGAATGCACCTATAACTAAAAAAAAGAAAAAGCATGCCCATAAGGATATGCGTATTATTCACAACAATCAAAAATAAAGCATGAAAAAATTAATCACCTTACTAATCATCAACCTATTTATTGGCGTAAATTTTGGATTAGCACAAAGCAATTGTGTTCAAGAACTTAGCACCATAACGGACAATCCTACTGTTTTTGGAATAGGTGTAAAAGATCATTACTTGTATGCTAATCCTGGATTATCTAAAATAAAAATATACGATATTTCAAATCCTGAAAACCCCATTCCAGCTGGACAAGTTAATTTTGCTGGTAATTTCACAGAAGACTTAGATATTCTAGGCAATCATTTATACCTCTTTGGAGGACCAGATAATAACTTCATCATATTTGATATTTCAAATGCTACATCACCGATAGAATTGGGAAGGCTTCAATTACCCGACTCAGATAATGGGATTTGGCATTCTGACCATCTTATAAATCATACTTACTTGACATCTAAGGATACGATCTATGTCATTAATACAATGAATAAAAGTAATCCATTTATTGAAAACAAAGTTGTCTATTCTGAGCCGGGAATCTTTGGGTTAAGGAAAATTTATGCCACGCCAGAATTTTTATATATTGGAATAAAAGAAGGCATCTTGATATATGATAACTCCACTCCTTCTCTACCAATATTTCAATCCATCTACACCAGTGGGAGATTTAGTATGGTGGTAGACATCAATAGCAATTTGTTGTACAGTTTACCCGAATCAGGTAGTGATTATAATCATAGTGTATCCAATATTGAGGATCCATTCAATCCGGATTTGTTGTTTGAAGGTTCTGGTGGAAGTTCACGGTCGAGCAAACTTCTGGTTCATAATGGAATACTAATTCAAGTTGGTCGTGAAAACAGTGACTATGATCAAGAAGTATCCTTTTACAAAATCCAAGGTAATTCGACTACGTTTATCGAGAATTTCCTTGGAAGTGTTGGATTTAACGTCACTGATATGGATGCCGTAGATTCGTTATTTATTATTAGTAAAAACGGTGGTATTGAAATTTTAAAATACAATGACTGTTTCACTTCTAGTGTAGATAGAACAATGCAGAATAAGACTATAAAACTCCATCCAAATCCATTTCATGATATCTTAACCTTAATTTTTGAAGATGAGTTTGAAGGTATGAGAATAGAGATTATAGATGGTCTGGGTAGAACAATTTTAAATAAAAGCGTACAAGACAAAAACGAAAAAATAGATTTACATGAACTTAACCAAGGATTGTATTTTGTTAAGTTTGATTTTGATGGTAAACATATTATGACGAAGAAAATATTGAAAAATTAATATGCTATTCGTTCACGGCCAGATCTAGTTGGTAAAAGAAGTAGAAGTGGAATAGAATTTATCGATATCCAATAAATAAGAATTTGTTTATTGTAAAAAACGCAAAAATAGTATCCATAAACAATCTTAAATTTAGTTCTCCATTATCTCAATCCCCAGATATGAAAACTAAATATTTACTTCTTCTACTTTTACGATTTGGTCTTTTAGTATTATTATTTTCTTTTTTATCTGCTCCATTATTTAGTCAAAAAAATGTGGCAAAATTCGATTGGATTAGCCTCAGCAAAGTATCTTTAAAATACGAACGTAGCTTAATTTTCAATTCTTCAATTGCTATTGGATATAGAAACGATTATAAAATCTATGATTTAAATCCTATCAATATATTCACGGAAAGAAGCTACTCTTATAAACGAAAGGGGCATCAATTATCTTTTGATCTCAGATGGTATTTATTTGGAGAGGAAGGTTTAGGCTTTGGATTATATTTGGGATATCATTATATGATTGGAAGAAATAAATTAGAGTATATCGAAAAAACGGAAATCAATCAATACAAGGTCATCTCTCATAGTAGAGGAATAGATTTAGGTTTCTCCTTTCATATTCCTGAATTTGAAAATGGTGATTTGTATATAGAAACCGGAATGACTTTATCGAGAAATGCGTTGTTGAAAGGAAATGAAAACTATAGATTTTCCAATGAAATTGGCTTACGACCGGATTTAATAGGTAGAAGTGTAGACCTTTATATTGGAGTGGGATATTTATTTTAGAAAAGAAAAAAACCATTCAGATGACCTAGGTGCTAGTGGACCCCGTAAAGACATGGATGAGGTAGCCGTTTCGCGTTCAGTAATCCCCCTGTCCTGACCGAAGTCAGAAATCGGACAAGTCAACGATTGAGGCCCGCCCTAATAGCGACCCGAGTCTGCTCCTCAATATATAAGTGTTGGACCATAGCTTATAGTATCTGAATGGATTTATTTTTAAAATGGAACTTCT
This sequence comes from uncultured Saprospiraceae bacterium, assembly GCA_964441245.1. Taxonomy (GTDB): domain Bacteria; phylum Bacteroidota; class Bacteroidia; order Chitinophagales; family Saprospiraceae; genus JALZUU01. Next base: position 2,577 of record CAYTVR010000264.1, read on the forward strand.
TCCATTTGAGCTTGCAAGATATGCCTTTTTTACGAAACTAAAAGCACATAGTTGTTTTTTTTATATTTATTTTGAAGTAATTTTAAACCCTCCAATTGTTTCTTTTTATGTGACATTTTAGTGTCAAAAAAAATTAGGACCGCTTGCGTTTTTTAAGGTTTAGCTTTAGAGAAAATACATTAGAAAAATTCACATCAGACACATTGCCAATATTAGTATAAGCATAATCGATAGTCAATCCTCCTAGGACAATTCCGACACCAAAGTTAGGTTGAAAAGTCCATTTTTCTTCATTCGCATTGTCCTCGTCTTTGACTTTTTGAAAATTAATGACTCCTCCTCTGAGGAAAATAAATTTGTTATAATTCACTTCCAATCCAAGATGCGGATCAATATTCAAAGTCTTTGAACTCACCAATACGTTTCGTTGTCCATCCGTGGTAAAATCAAAATTAGCCTCTACCAATAATCCGACTTTGGTGCCGAATTGAAAATCATGGGCTACTCCTAATATAAATCTAGGTCGAGTAATCTCCACTGAGCTTTCTAGAATATCATTTCCAGTAATGGCAAATATTTGTTTTTGATCCTCAGTGGCATTAAAGGTCCAAGCATTAAAGGTAGAAGTCACATCTCTTGCCATCAATCCAAATCGCCAATTTTTCAATTTATATTGTGCTCCCAGATCAATTCCAAATCCCCATGCACCACCAAATTCTCCAATCACTCTACGAACGATTTTGACATTACCACCTATGGTCAAGTTTGGTTTTAATTCCCGAGCATAAGATCCCATAACAGCATAATCCGCGGCAGAAAACTCCGTGATATTATCATAGTTGATACTTCCATCCAATCCAACCAAATTCAACGTATTGGGAATATTATCAATTCCTAAACGAATAATCGATAAGGCGATCGCTGATTTTTTTTCCTTATTTAAAGGTTTCGCTAAAGCGATATAATCATACTTGGCGATACCCGCAAACCATTCTGAATGCATCACTCCTATTTGAAAGGGAGCTTCAATGCCAGTCAAACCAGCTGGATTCCAATAGCCTGCGGTAACATCATTGACATTGGCTACTTGGGCATTAGACATACCCTGTGCTCTAGCTCCTACACCAATGCTCAAAAATTCATTACTATACTTAGCCTGACCTGAAAGATCTTGAACTAAGAATAGAGAAAGAGATAGAAAAATTATTGTAGATATCAATCGATTCATTATAACAGCTTTGAATGGTTTTTCTCAATTTTCGGTAAAAATACAATTTCCTATGAAATTCCTCTCTAAAACGGTAAAAGTAGGCTAAAAGTATTGAATTATGATCTGTTAAAATGTATATAAATCAATATATGTACCAAATGTCTAAATTTAGTCATTGGTAGCTTAACTTAACGGATTGAATAAGGCCAAAAATAAAAGTGCTAGAATCAATGATAAGAATACGAACATACGGAACGGAGTACTTTTTTCTTTCGTAAAATAATATAGAATTGCACCAATCATTGCTCCGATTCCACCTAAAATTCCACTTATAACAATCCCCATAAATCCTTCATTTACAAATAAATCTGAAAAGGAAGACAAAAAAATCGCTGGAATAACAACCAGTAAAGTCATCCACCACCCTTCTTGCTTGAGATTTTGTTCTTTTTCTGAATTCATTGTACTTTTTACCATAAAAATAACAAATGTGTCCCCAATTTTACTCAGTGATGGATATAAAAAATGAGTCTACTAATTTAATAGTAAAACTCATTTTAAATATAGCTATCGTTTTTTGTTATAATCTGATTTTATTAGCCTTGAGGACTAATGAATCATCAATTTTCCATGACTTAATAAGCGTCCTTTCTCCTTTATTGAAAATAAATATAATCCCTGGCTCAAATCTTCTCTAAACAACTCAAAACTGTTGCCTGATATAGATTGTTGTTTCATCAATTGTCCCATGGAGTTGTACAACTCAAATTCTCCTTGTTCTAAATGAATTCCTTCTAGTTGCAGTATGGCAGATTCTGAGAAAGGATTTGGGATAACTTTGATCTCAAATTTAGGATTGTCTCGGTCAACAGAATGACTGGTTATATTTACAAAATACTGCCCAACTACATGCTTGACGGTATTGGTAATAATCGGTGCATTAAAGTCAAAATAAATAGCAGCATTATTTTCTATGATCGTACCTAATGGCAAATCTAAATTTTGAGCCACTTCAAATTTTACAAAACCATTGGAAGCTGCTTGATTGACATTGCTATCTGGTAACATAATATTATTGAAGCTAAATTGAATGACATTTTCTCCTAAGATTTTAAAACTATAAGGATGACTCGAAGTCAAAGGTCTAACACTTTCTATATTGAGGACATCCGAAAGCGTATCTTTGATCACAATATTAAATGCCGTATCAGTTCCCGTATTTTGAAAACGAATTTTGTACTCCAAATCTGTATTTTCTCGAATCAAATGCTCTTCACCAAAACCAACTGGTATGGCACTCTTATCATTAGGATCATAAGCACCGATATTTTCAGTACAATCAATATCCTCTGATGAACTTGAGGTAAATTGGAAGAATTGGGTGATAAAACCTGTACTAAAAGTGCCTTCTCCATTTAGTCCGCATCCTTCGACAGCTTCGCTCAATCGAATATTAGATGGATGATTAGCCGATTGATCTACCTCCATTCGCCAAGTCGATCCATTTGCCGGAAAGGCAAGAGCAATCAGATCATTTGCGCCAAGCTGAATATCATCTGATCGCATAATCATATCATCTTCAATCACAATAAAGTCCACGGATTGGGTCATTGGATCTCCCCAATTTTTAATTTCAAAATAAAGAGAGTCTTCACTACATGTACTACTAACTTCTATATCTGAACCATCCCAATTTACAGATGGTGGCAGACAAATAGAATCTGGAAAAACCTTAGCACTGGTGCAATGCGTTTGGCCTAAAACCGATTCACAGCTTACTTCTACATCAATAATAAAGTTACCACATTCATTGATCTCTAAATCTCCTACTTCAAATGAATAGACATTTCCTCCTAGAGCAGTGTGTGGAATGGAGCTCCCAAGGAATGTTAGAAATGTATCAAGGCAAACTTCTACGGAAGCGTCCGAAGCAGTCACCGTTCCTTGATTACAATATTCAACATAGTATTTACTTGGAAAACATCTACGAAGAAATGGAGTGCCTATATCAACTACCATTGCAGGACAATCCACTAATGACTTTACAGGAAAATTGACCACTTCTTCTCCGTCCATTTCAATAGTCACCAAGTGTGATATTTGGCAAGCTTCCCAAAGTTCATTATAGGGTATTAGACTTACTGTATACTCTCCTGGAAAAATGGGTATTGAATAATCACCGAGTTCATTGGTGGTTCCATATGCGGTATAGTCCCCTTCCACTTTTACTTGCCAATATTTTAGTCCAGATTCTGAAGATTCTAGTAAACAATTTTCATTTAAATCATGAAAGACATTTCCAATAATATGACCGCAGCTAATATCGCATGGATTGACACTTAGAACACAAACACCACTTTGACTGACATCACCAATTTTTACACCAACAAAGTCAACATTCGATAAATCCTCAGTAAGATTATTAATGACTACCGAGTCTGGAAAAGCAGTCGCAAAAGGATCGCTTGGATTTGGGAAAACAAAGGCAGCATCAATGAATCGCCAAGATGTATTATTGGGAAATTCATCAATGCCAAATAGCAAAGCAGATCTTAACAATAATGTATCCTGTAAGTCTACTCCTCCAGAACGATCTATATCTGCGGCGATATATTGATATGGAGTTTCAAAAGAAATACTATCCCCTAAGAGAAGTCCCATCAAAATTAAATCATACGTAGATACACCATTTAGTATATTACCATTATGGTAAGGTGTCACAGTATAATTACCTTGAGCAGGCACTGTAAACTGGTAGGTTCCATCTGCTCCAGTTAAAGTAGCATCTTCAATATCACCTCCTAAATAAACAGGTACGTTTTCAAGATTCTCGTTATTAGCTTTAGAAATTTGTCCGCTGATGATTACTTGAGCACTCGTTAAATGAGCTACAAATAGAAAGGCTAAGAGAAAGCCAATCCGATTCATATAATTCATGGTTTGTAAAATATATTGTCTCATGGGAATAAGTTTTTATCATTGAAAAATCATTTTGCATCGATGCTTAAAACAAAAGTGATCAACTTATTTGACCAAAACAAAGACATAAAAGTCAATTTGTAATGAAAAATATTGCAAAAAAGGTAGTAAGTATCTATTTTAAAGGAGTTCAAGCCATTTTTTGTAATTCAAATATTTAAAAATATAATTTATTTTTTTATGCAAAACACCCGTTTAATAGCTCTTTTTAGGACTTTGAGCAATAAAGAAATACGAGAATTGCGAAAATTCCTAGCATCCAGCTTCTTTAATAAACGCCCAGAAGTATCCTATCTCTTTGAATATTTGGTGGAATCGCTGACGATTTATAAAATTATTCCGAGCAAAAAAAAAGCATTTCAATTTGTCAATGCCCAAAAAGGATCCGACTCAGCTTACGATGATCAACTCATTCGACTATGGATGAGTTTCCTTTTTAAATTAACAGAAAAGTATTTAGTCCATCGTTCTTTTTTCGAGAATGAAGTCAAAGTAAAAACAAAATTAGCATTCATATATCGAAGTCGAAATTTACCCAAACATTTAGAACGCAATATTCAAGAGGTAAAATTACTCCAAGAGAAACATCCATTTCGAAATGCCGAATTTTACTCCGACAATTTTCAAATTCAACTAGAACAGTATCACTTTTTAAGTTCGAACAAACGAATGAGTGAACTGAATTTACAAAAATTGTCGGACAACCTTGATCTATTTTACTTGGTTCAAAAATTAAGGCAGTCCTGTCTTGCTCTAGCTCATCAGACAGTTTATAAAATAGAATATGAATTTGGATTACTAGATAAAATTCTTCAATATGTTGAAGGTCAGGATTTGTTAAAGGTAGATGCCATTGGACTTTATTATTTTGTATATCAATTTTTGACGCAACCAACTCAAGGAATTTTTTTTCAAAAATACAAAGAGAGGCTAGTCAAGGTAACTGATAAATTTCCAAAGGAAGAATTAGGTGACTTATACATTCTAGGAATCAATTTTTGTATTAAAAGATACAATGAAGGCAATCATGAATATCTAAAAGATGAATTGGATTTATACCAAGCGGGACTACAACAAGATTTATTTTTAAAAGACAATATGCTTTCTCGTTTTTCTTATCGAAATGTAGTCACTCTATCTTTAGTCTTAGAGGAATTTGAATGGGTAGAAAACTTTATATACGAGTACAAAAATCGATTGGCCAAGCCTTATCGAAAAAGTATGTTTAGTTTTAATTTAGCCCGATTAGAATATAGTAGAAGAAATTACAAAGCTGCGTTACAATTGTTAAATGAATCTTCCTATAAAGATTTATTATTGAACCTTGCGGCAAAAACGGTGGTGCTTAAAATTTATTATGAATTGGATGAATTCGATTTGCTAGACGCCCATATAGAGGCGATGCGTACCTTTATTCGTCGTAAAAAAATCATGGGCTATCATCAAGAAAACTATTTGAATCTTTTACATTTTTGCAAAAAACGCATGGAAGCCAATCCGTATAATAAAAATGAACTCGCTGATTTAAAAAGCGAGATTGTAGCGACTAAGGCGATTGCAGAAAAAGGTTGGTTACTGGAGCAATACTAATTGATTTGAAGTGATGCTTCTATAAGGGGAAATCTATTTTTACAAAATGCTTGAAATAAAAAAAAGCGAGCCATCCGCCAGAGGCGGACAGCTCGCTTCAACCTATTTTAATAAAATCACCTAGTAATTTTCATTTAAAAGTCTTTACAAAAGCAATGACTTATTTTATAATCCAATTTTCACAAACTTCTCCGTCATTCGCTTTCTTCCCTCTACTTTTACGGTAATGGTATACAAGCCACTTTGGTATTGTGCTACATCAAAACGAACTGGTCTTTCGGTCAATGCTTCTAGAATAGCTTGATCCATTAATTGTCCAAGTGGGCTATAAACTTGAATAGTTGCAGCTTTACCAGCATAGTCTTTCAAGTTGACATAAACCTCTTGATTTGCAGGATTCGGGAATAAACCAAATGCATCAATATCAAGATCGAATACTACTTCACGCGGAGCAGAATAACGGAAACTACCATCTCTAAAGATTTGCTTCAAGCGATAAATGTTTTTACCCTTCATTGGTGCTACATCTAAATCTTGATAAGTCACCGGTAAAGCAACTGCATCTCCATAAGCATCCACTTCTAATAATTTTTCGAAGCTGATTCCATCTGTAGATCGTTCTACTTCAAACAAGTCATTTACAAATTCTGTATTCGTGGTCCAATTCAATCGAACTGCTCTATCAGATTTTTGTGCATCAAATACAAGTAAATCACTCACTGGTTGAACCAATGCGGAACTTCCACCAATCGTCACATACTCTGTAATGTCACAAGTGATTTGGTAGCTTGCGTCTAAAAGTTTCACATGTAAATAATATACGCTTGCATCTAAATTAGCAATCAATTGAGGATTATCACAGTTATCAAAACAAGCGAAAGTAGCTTCCCATGCTTTATCGGTATCATAAAGATTGACTGCAACGTGTGGTGCATCCAAGCCAGTAATCGTGATTGTATTTCCATCTACTGTATAATTCAAACCACAACCCGTTTGGATTGGTGTTCCGGCACAACTACAACCATCCGCAAGAATCACATCATTTTCTGTAGTCGCATCGCCATCATCACAACTTGTTCCAGCTACTGCTGGTAAGGACGCGTCATTGTCATCACAATCTTCATCTGCACAAATGCCATCGCCATCTGCATCACCTCCATTGTTATCACAAGAGACAGGAACGGTTCCTTGACAAGTACATCCATCAATCAAGATAACATCTGCAAAAGTTGTCGCATCTCCATCATCACAAGGAGTACCAGGTATGGTTGGAACTGAGGCATCATTATCATCACAATCTACACTGGTACAAACACCATCACCATCTGCATCTCCAACAGCAGTACCTATACAATTGCAATCAGCATTATAAGTATCATTTTCGGTACAGTCATCATTGTCATCACAAGGCGTTCCTTCTAATGTACAAGCTCCCGTAACAAAAATATATTCTGTCAATTCACAATCAATTTGATACAACTCATTTAACACCTTCAGGTGAATATAATAATTACCCTCAGGCACTTCAATTGTTGCAGGATTACCACAATCATCAAAGCAAGAGAAAACGCTTGCCCAACCGTTATCCGTATCAAATAAATTGATAGAATTATGAGCGCCATTTAATCCACTTACGGTAATCACTCCTTCACTAATGGTATAAGTTGGATTACATGTTGTTTGGATTGGAGTTCCAGCACAAGTACATCCATCTGATTGAATCTCATCATTCTCTGTATTGGCATCGCCATCATCACACACTGTTCCTGGCGCTGCAGGTACGGAAGCATCCATATCATCACAGTCTTCATCTGCACAAAAGCCATCGCCATCTGCAT
>CAYTVR010000265.1:0-10109 GCA_964441245.1 uncultured Saprospiraceae bacterium
ATGAAGAGATTCGAAGATTGCTTCACATTCTTTCCAGAAGAAAAAAGAACAATCCAATTTTGATTGGAGAACCTGGTGTTGGTAAAACCGCAATTGTAGAAGGTCTTGCTTGGCGTATTGTGAATCAAGATGTTCCTGAAAATTTACGAAGTAAAAAAATATATACTCTCGATATTTCATCCTTGATCGCTGGTGCGAAATATAAAGGGGAATTTGAAGAAAGACTGAAAGGAGTAGTGAAAGAAGTCACCAATTCCAATGGCGAAATTATTTTATTCATTGATGAAATTCACACGTTGATCGGAGCCGGTGGAGGACAAGGAGCAATGGATGCGGCCAATATTTTGAAACCCGTTTTAGCTCGGGGGCAAATGAGAACGATTGGTGCAACAACCTTGGATGAATATCAAAAATATTTTGAAAAAGACAAGGCGCTTGTCCGACGTTTTCAAACGGTTGTGATCAATGAACCTTCTGTTGAAGATACCATTTCGATATTAAGAGGTATTCAAGATAAATATGAAGTTTATCACAAAATCGACATTCTCGACGGAGCATTAGTTGCTGCAGCGGAATTATCTCATCGGTATGTAACCGATAGAGCATTGCCAGATAAGGCGATTGATTTGATTGATGAAGCTGCGGCTAAATTGCGTTTAGAGTTGGATTCAGTTCCAGAAGAAATTGATGAGATGGATAGAAAAGTTCGTCAATTAGAAATCGAACGAGAAGCCATCAAAAGAGAAGGGAACAAGAAAAAACTTGCAGCGATCAATGAAAATATTGCCAATAGTCGCGAGCGGTTAGAATCCATCACGGCTGCTTGGAAAAACGAAAAAGAAATTGTTGATACCTTACAAGGTATTAAAAAAACGATCGAAGAATTAGAACAACAAGCGAGCAAGGCAGAAAGAGAAAGTGACTTTGAAGCAGTGGCTAAAATTAGATATGGAAAAATTAAGGAACAGGAAGCCATGCTTAAAGTGGCAGAGGAAAAATTGGAAAAACTTCCAGAAGAAAATCGTTTTACGAATGAAGAAGTAACCGCCAATGATATTGCCGAAGTAGTGGCAAGAGCTACAGGGATTCCTGTTTCAAAAATGATGCAGAGTGAAAAAGAAAAATTATTGAAACTCGAAGAACAGATAGGAAAACGATTGATCGGACAACATGAAGCAGTGAGAGCAGTGAGTGATGCTGTACGTAGAAGTCGTGCTGGATTACAAGATGCGAAGCGGCCAATTGGTTCTTTTATTTTTGTTGGACCAACTGGAGTTGGTAAAACAGAGTTAGCAAAAGCTTTAGCAGAAGTTTTATTTGATGATGAAAAAGCCATCACTCGAATTGACATGAGTGAATATCAAGAACGACATTCTGTTGCCCGATTGGTCGGAGCGCCTCCAGGATATGTCGGTTATGATGAAGGTGGTCAGTTAACAGAAGCAGTTCGGCGAAAGCCTTACTCGATTATCCTATTGGATGAAATCGAAAAAGCACATCCAGATACCTTTAATATTTTATTACAAGTTTTGGATGATGGTCGATTGACTGATAGTAAAGGTCGTGTGGTGAATTTTAAAAACACCATTATCATCATGACGTCAAACATGGGAGCTGAAAAGATATTAGAAAATTTTGAAGACTTAGATGCATTAGGTGATAATCATCGAGATGAAATCATTGAAGCGACTAAGGAGGAAGTACTAGAAGCGCTCAAAGAAAATCTACGTCCAGAATTTTTGAATAGGATCGATGAACAGATCATGTTTTTGCCATTGACGAAAAATGAGATCAAACAAATTTTAATGATCTTACTGCGAAAGACAGAAAAAATGTTAGATCATCAAGGAGTGGCCATGAAATTGAGTGAATCAGCAAAAGATTTCTTAGCCGATAGAGGATACGATCCTCAATTTGGTGCTAGACCATTGAAGCGAGTTTTACAAAGAGATGTGATCAATGAGTTGTCCAAGCAAATGCTTTCTGGAAGTTTTGCGATGGGGGATACGATTTATATTGATACGGATGGGAAAGGTCAACTCACCTTTAGTGAAGAACCATTTAAAGAAAAACCAAGCAATGGTAAATCGGAAGCTCCAAAGAAAAAAGTAGTGAAGGAAAAAGTGGGCAATAAAAAGAAAGAAAGTGAGCGCGATAAGGATGTGGAAAAATTGAAAAAGGCGACGAAAGATGTTGAAGATGCGGTAAAAGAAATGAAGAAAGAAGAAGGTAAGGATAACTAAAGACATGCGCTAAGTTAAACGCTTCTTGAAAAGAAAGAGCACAAGATTTCTCTCAATAAGAAACTTGTGCTTTTTCTTTTTCGTATAAAATCTAAAAGAAATATGACTCCTTGGAAAAAAATAAAAGAAACCATTGCCTACGATGGCTGGCGTGGTATTATTCGAAAACAATTTGAACTACCTGACGGAAAAATTGCAGATTTCGATATCGTTCAAAATAATCCTTTCGTGATCATTGCTGCTTTTACACCAGAAAAGGAAGCGATTCTTGTTCGACAATATCGACCAGGGCCAGAGAAAGATATGACCAGTTTTCCGGAAGGAATGTTAGAGAAAGATGAAAATCCAGTGGAGGCTGCACGCCGAGAATTACTAGAAGAAACCGGTTATGAAGCAGGCGAAATTATTCCCTTGAAAAATTTCTATAGCGCTTATTCCACCGAAACGAAAATTGGATTATTAGCCATTAACTGCAAAAAAGTAAGCGCCCAACAATTAGATGAATCAGAATTTATTGAAGTTTTTAAACTTCCCTTGAATGAATTTCGCGACTATATGCGCGATGCCAATGATACTGAATTTAACAATGTTGATTGCGGTTATTTGGCGCTAGATCATTTGGGTTGGTTATAGGGGACTTTAGTGCTTTGGTGTATCTTGTGACTTATTTGGAATAGTAAACTTTTTCATAAGAAAATCATTTCGTTGTTTAATTACTTTTCTTATTATTGTAATACAATTAAATAAATAATATAGCTTAGTGCTATATACGATTCCTTAAAAGAATAAAGACATATGAAAATTATATTGACCTTTCTTTTTTCTTGTTTTACTTCCTTGCTTTTAGCACAACCAACTTCTGTATATTTTTCAGAATTTTTAGATAGCCCTAGAGGTTTATCTATTGCAGATATTGATGGAGATGGAGATTTAGATGCCGTTACAGGTACTCTATTTGAGCGGCAAGTTATTTGGTTTGAAAATGATGGATTTCAAAACTTCACTTCTCATGTCATACTGAGTGAAGAGGCTAATTTAACAGAAGTTTTTGCAGTTGATTTAGATGCTGATGGTGATATGGATATTCTTACTGCTGCGAATCATTTTGATCATGGAATCGGTTGGCTCGAGAATGATGGGAATGAAAATTTTACGATACATACAATATATGATAGTTTTGGAAGAGGTGAATCAATAATAGCTGACGACATAGATGGTGATGGTGATTTGGATGTGGTTTCAGCAACTGCATCTTTTGGTGACACTCGAATTGCTTGGCATGAAAACATAGGAAATACTAACTTTATTCATCATACTATTATTACAATTGAGGATGATGCTGTAAACGGGATAGAAACAGGAGATTTAGATAGTGATGGAGATATAGATGTATTAGGTTCTACTTGGGATGAAGGGAAAATTATGTGGTACGAAAATGATGGCGATCAAAATTTTAGCGAAAATATTCTAGCGTCTAATCTTGGGTATCCTCATGAATCTTACATAGTAGATTTAGATAATGATGGAGATAACGATGTACTACCGAATCATTGGGGAACACTCAATTGGTTAGAAAATGATGGCAATCAAAATTTTTCTTTAGTTGCCATTAATGGAGGTTCGGCTGGCAGTTCTTATCCGATTGACAAAGATGGCGATGGTGATATAGATATTGTAACAATATTGGGGTCATCCTTTTCTTTCTCTAGAGAAATCAAAGTTTTTGAAAATATAGATAACCTTTCTTTTTCATCAAATACTGTTTATTCTACTACGAATTGGATCGTATCAACTTTAATCCCAGTTGACGCTGAAGGAGATGGAGATGTAGATTTCTTTGGAATTTCATTTAATGAAAATGCTTTTCGTTACTATCAAAACAATGAAATTGTTGATCTCGATTTGGACAATGATGGTTTCAATTCAGATATTGATTGTGACGATATGAATGCGATGATCAATCCAGATGCTATGGAGATTCCGAATAATGATATAGATGAGAATTGTGATGATGAAATACTTATAATTGACGAAGACAATGATGGTTTCAATTCAGATATTGATTGTGACGATATGGATGCGATGATCAATCCAGATGCTATAGAGATTGCTAATAATGACATAGATGAGAATTGTGATGATGAGGTGCTTATAATTGACGAAGACAATGATGGTTTCAATTCAGATATTGATTGCGACGATATGAATGCGATGATCAATCCAGATGCTATGGAGATTCCGAATAATGATGTAGACGAGGATTGTGATGGCGAAGATTTTATTGTTGGAACTCAACAAATTGATGCCAATAGTATTATGGTTTTTCCGAATCCTTTTAAAGAAATTCTACAAATTAAATTTTCTCAGGAACAAAGCAGCTGTTATAAATTAAATCTTTTCAATACCGTAGGTAAACTAATTTTATCAAAGGAGATCGATACTAGTAATGAATTTAATTTGAAATTTTTAAAAAGTGGATTTTATATCTTAGAGCTTACAAATGAGTCAAAAAATGAAAAAGTAAGTTTGCCTTTGGTGAAATTAGATTAAATGAGTGATTGTTCTGCTAGCTCTAATTGGCCCAAATAATATGCATAACTACATTATTTCTCATCATGAAAAATAGTTTAAAGATTAATATTGAGCAATTAAAAACGAACCAGATGTCAATGCGAAACCCTAGATCGACCTCATTTTTTTGACTTAGTTGTTATATGAATATTAAGGGAGTCGGGATCAATACTTACCATTCCTAACCATGTATTCTATTCTTTCTTAAACCCTTTTTTCTTTCCTTCTTTTAGTTAGAAATGTTCTTTTTGAAAGTCAATCATATGTTTATTTTAAAAAAAATGACACTGGCTATTTGATGAAATCCAACATTACTTAGTATAATTGTAAGCTCAAACGATAATCAATTTATTCAAAATGTCGGATTACGAGTTGAATATAAGGTTGGCTTTTATGATAGGTATCTTTCTTACCTCAGCGGTGTTTTTTTTGCTCTTTTATTTTAGTTTGAACCGAAAGACTTCATTACTTTGGCTAAGTTTATATTGTTTTTCACATCCTATCAAAAGTCTATTCAAACCATATCAGAATTTAATTTCAGCGGATTTTATAACAGTGTACCAACATCCTGGAGTCTCTCAAATAATTGTTGTATTGGGAGGCTTTTTTTTGATTGGTTTTTTATTATGGGAATTAAATTTAACAAAAAAGAAGTTGTTGATTTTAGTATACGGGATCTTTTGCGTTTTTGCATATTTTATATTTTCGGATCGAATGTATAGTGATTCTCTGATTTTTCTTGGTTTAGTTTTATCTGCTTTAGGAGTGTATCGTCAACAAAAAGGAGCTTGGTGGATGTTGGTAGGAATGATAGGATATACGGTCCTTAATTATTTGGGGCATTTAGATGTTTTGGGCTTTGCTTATTTTGCGGGAATCATTTTTTTTATTTTGTGTATGTTGTTATCTACAGGGCAAAATGTAGCTCAAGAAATTCGCAAACAGCAACAAGCATTCTTACGTGCCGCTACTTTGGAAAACCAATTGCTTAAAACAACTATTCAACCGCATTTCGTTTTTAATTCTTTAGCAGCGCTTCAAGAACTCATTGAGCAAAATCCAACTAAAGCATCTGATTTTGTCGATAAGTTGGCTCAAGAATTTCAATTGATTACCAAGGCTTCTAGTCAAAATTTAATACCAATAAAAGAAGAAATAGAGTTATGTAAAATGCATCTTAGTATCATGGAATATCGAAAAAATGCTTGTTTTGAATTTCAGATAATAGGAGTAAAGGGCAATGAGCAAGTTCCTCCGGGCGTATTTCACACCTTAGTTGAAAATGGGATTACTCATGGATATAGTTCCAAAAACAAGGGTGTTTTTATATTGACTAAAGAAGAAAAAACGCAAGAAATTATTTATACTTTATTCAATGATAGTGAGGTTGAAGTTGGAAAAGAAATAACCATAGGAACGGGGATTCGATATGTGCAAGCAGCACTAGAAGAACATTTTGATCAGAAAGCATCGATGACTTGGGGTGCTAATGAATCAGGTTGGACCGTAAGCATTGTGATAAAAAAATAAAGTGATGATCGTAAATATTTTAATTGTAGAAGATGAAACACTTTTAGCTCAACGAATGGAGCGTTTTTTTCGAGAATCAACTCAAATTCAAATCGGGCGTTTAACCGTAAAATCCAATTTGGCTTTAGCTAAAGATTTTTTGACCAAGCATACCATAGATTTAATGATTCTTGATTTGAATCTAAATGGAAAAGATGGCTTCGATTTATTAAAAACCTCTGTAAGCCAAGCTTTTCAAACCATTATTATTTCTGCCTACACTGATAAAGCCATTGAAGCATTTGAGTATGGTGTTCTTGATTTTATATCCAAACCCTTTAATAAACTACGTGTTGAAAAAGCACTCAATAGACTGGTCGATAGTTCTTATAGAGCAAAATTCCCTTTGAGATATTTGGCTGTGACCAAAAACCAAAAACTTGAGCTCATTCGAGTAGAACAAATAATTTTTTTAAAAGGTGCAGGAAATTATACAGAGCTACATTTGGAAAATGGCCAAGTCGAATTACATGATAAGTCACTACAAAATATTTTAGTATTGCTTCCTTCAAATTATGAAAGAGTACATAAGTCCTACATTGTCAATCTAGATTTGATTCAATCAATCTCCTATCAGTATGAGATTTTATTAAAAAATCAGACTACCATTCCTATCAGTAGAACAAAGTATCAGTTTCTAAAAAATAAGTTAGCCTAACGTTCCTACCATTCACATCCTTATACAACCATTGAAAAGTAAAGACTTTTACTTTTACTCGGGGTCATTTATTTTTGGTCAACAAAGATTAAATAAAATCCTTCTACGACAAATCCTGTATGTACAAAATTTGTCTGAGAAGAAATAAAATGAAAGTATGACTCTAAATAACTCACGTCGAAAATGGTTGAGATCAATTGCTTTAGCTTCAGTGACTTTTCCAATGACCCAATCAATTACTTCGGATTTTATTTTGCAAAAAGCTTCGGATTTTGAGACTATAGATAAAATAAAACTGAGTAGTAATGAAAATCCTTATGGCCCTTCCGAAAAAGCCAAGGCAGCCATTTTGGAATCATTGTCAGTTGGAAATCGCTATCCTAACGCGCTTAGAAATGAACTAAAGGAAGAACTAGCAAAAAAAGAAAATTTAACAAAAGATCATATTTTACTTTCTGCAGGATCTTCGGAAATTCTAAGCATACTTGGTTTATGGTTAGCTCATAAAAAAGGCAATTACGTTACGACAAAAATGACGTTCCCAATTTTGATGATGTGTACAGAAACTTATGATGTAAAATGGAAAAAGGTCGACTTAGATGCGAATTTCAAGATTGATTTGAATAGGCTAGAAGATGCGGTTGATGAAAAAACAGATGCGATTTATTTATGTAATCCTAATAATCCAACGGCGACAGCAATAGAACCATCAGACTTGGAAAATTTTTGTAAGCAAATAAAATCGCATCAAATTATTTTAATCGATGAAGCTTACATAGAATATACAGAAGGAGGGCTCAAAAATTCAATGGCCAAACTAATTCAAGCATATCCAAACATTCTGATTATTCGGACTTTTTCGAAAATTTACGGATTGGCAGGTATGCGTATTGGATATGCTTTAGGAAATCCTCTATTGATTCAAGAGCTGAAATCTCAATTTATTATTTCAGAATCATGTGTGAGTTCTGCAGGTTTGGCGGCTGCGATTGCTAGCCTGAAAGATCAATCTTTTGTAAAAGATAGTTACCGTAAAAATAGAGATACACGAAAATATATTACGGATCACTTCGACAAGTGGGGCGTTCCTTATGCTCCTTCTCAAACCAATTTCATCTACTATCCAATCGATCAATTTGAACAAGGAGGAAAGAGTTTTCGATCTGCAATGGCAAAGGCAAATATACTTTGTCCTCCGTTCGAACAGGATAAATCTAATTATTCTCGAATGACGATTGGTACTCAAGAAGAAATGGAAAAAGTTATAAGGGTATTAAAAAAACTTATTTAATCATTATAAAAATTATGAATAAAATGAAATCTATTATCACTATGTTTTTATTAAGCATAAGTATTAGTTTATCCGCTCAAATAAGTGACTATGAAGCGGTAGCCACAACTGTTAACTATTATCTTGAAGGAGGTACTAATCAAGATTATGCAACATTGATCAAAGCCTTTCATGAGGAAGGAGATGTGAAATTCATTAACGACAAAAATGAACTTCAATCCAAAAAAGCAACAGACTTTTTTGGAGGAATGAAACCGGGCCCCAAGTCAAATCGAAAAACCAGAATAGCGAATATAAATATATCAGGAAATGCAGCTACGGCACATTTAGTCATAAAAATGCCAGAGCTTGAATTTAATGATTACATGATCCTTCTAAAAATAAATGGGGAATGGAAAATCATCACTAAGATATTCTATGGAGAAAAAAGAGACTTTGACTCCAACTGATGAGAGATAGAAATTAGTGTTGTGGTGGTTTGTGTTGAGGCCTTAAAATTTTCCCACGAAAACAAACACCATAACACTATTTCATTCCGAGTGAAGCATCTTTTATTTGAATGATTTCAATTTCTACTCTTCGGTTTTTTCGTCTTCCTTTTTCTGTTTTGTTTTCCGTAATTGGGACATGACCACCCAGTCCTTCTATTTCGATTCGACTAGGATTGATTTTCTTTTTGACAATTAAAAATCGTTTGATAGCATTGGCACGTTCTTCTGATAACTTGATCAAATCAATTTCTCTTCCTCGATTATCGGTATGACCACTAATCCGAATATGAACCGTAGGATTGTTTTTTAGAAAACGAGATAATAGATTTAAAGCGGGATAAGAAGTGTTTAAAACCTGAGCAGTAGACTGTTTGAAGAAAATAGGTGCCGTTTCAATTTTCGCACCTATTTTGATTTCTTGCGATGAAAGTGTTTTGTTATGTGTTTGACTGACGGCTATTGATTGTGGTCGATAATTAGTGATAGAAGGACTTTGAATAGTTGGAGTGTGAGCTCGCTGAATATTAATTAAAGATGTACGATTTGCCTTAGATGTTTTTTCGGCTTTTACAAAGGGAGCGGGTGCTGGCAATGGTTTAGCTTCTTTGATTTGGATACGATAAATATCGTTGGAACCATCTCGAGTAGAATTAAAATACAAATGCCCAGTTGCTCCACAAAAGTAAGGATGACTATCATGTGCTTTAGAATTAATTGGTTTTCTGAAACGTTTTGGCGCAGACCATTTTTCCCAGCTTTCGCCTAAACGTTCTTGCATAAAAATATCCATTCCTCCTCTTGATTGATAACCACGGTCTGAAGAAAAATAAAGTGTTTTTCCATCATCACTCAAATGCGGTGTTCCTTCTCGCCAAGGAGAGTTGACGCCAGAGCCAAGGTTTTTAGGTCGGCTCCAATGATTTCCTTTTCGGAAACTAATATATAAATCACTTCGTCCAATAGCATCTGGTCTTTCCATTGCTAGAATAATAACCTTACCATTACTGCTCATCGTCATATTGACATCCGCTCCAGAATTATGATAATCATTGATATTCAATGCTTGTGGAAAAGTCCATTGTCCATCTTCTTTTTTAAAAATTTTTGAAAAGCCTTTTTTCATTCCACCACCTTCTACAAATTGATTGATCACAATCATCTCTTGTTCATTTTGACCAAAAGAACTAATACTATTGGGTAAAGCATTATTCAATGGATATCCAGGATGGATGACTTTTTCAAGAGTATGATCAGAAAACTGAGCCAACCAAATATCTTGATTAAAA
>CAYTVR010000266.1:0-10072 GCA_964441245.1 uncultured Saprospiraceae bacterium
TGTAAGTCCATTTTTCTAAACGCTTTTTTTCTAAAGGGGCAGTCAGGCCGCTTTAGACTAGTATAAGTTTTAACCTGCATATCCTGCTAGATCTTAAGGAAAGCAGCCTGAAATTTTGCATTGTTGTATAAGGACTATTATACAACTTCATGTCGCATAACAAGAGGCGAGAGGAATAAACAGAAAAAATAAAATTCAACTCTTGATTCACATTCTTAATTAAAACCTCCGAATTGCATCCTGTACAAATTTTTAGCGTTGAACTTATTTAAGGGGCTATAGACACAATATAATAAAGGGTATAATGCCAGAAGTTCAATCCAAACTTTCAACTGAAATTAATTTTTCAGAAGTCAAGCTATTCATTTGGAGTTACATAAAAATCATAGGATTCAGTTTTATCTTTCCAGTTTGGGTGGCCACCTTTTTCAATGAAGGGATTGCCTTATGGAAAATTATTTCTTGGGCGCAAAGTGATATTATGTTTTGGAAAATAAAACCTTATTTCACTTTCACCTTAATTGTATTTTTCATTCCATTGGTTTACCTAGTTTGGTTTTATTATTTGACCATCCGCAAGGTATTGAGGAAAGCCCACAAAGAATTTTTTAGCGCATGGACCAAAGAATTGTCTAATTACATAGCGCAACTCACCATTCAACAATACGCCGTTAATCAAGAAGGGAAAAGAAAAATCGATTTGAATAGAGTCTATATGTGGATGAATAAAAAAATCAGTTTACTTCCCAAGTGGCTACAGTGGGTTACCAAAAGATTATTTGATCAACTCCCTTTACTTGAATTGGTTAACGCCTACCATTTTAAAGATCTGATAGAAGGAAATGAAGAAAAGATAGCCTCAGACATCAATAAAAAAATAGAGGAAGTTCAGCTCTCCATAATTGATTCCATCGTTCCAAGGTGGACGCTATTTATCATTCCTTTTAATATTATTTTGTTGATTTTTTATATTTCATTTTAGACTTTATTCGACAGACGGTTAACGGCCGTTTCACTGACGACAGACGGACAGCCACTATACGATTATTTATAGAATAAAGTCTATTAGACTTGTTCTAGTGATTACTGTTTCTCTCCACTGAAAAAATGTCCTTCGCCCAAAGGGTCGATATTCAAATTCATGTTAATAGGCGTTCCAATTGCAAAGGTGACAGATCTTTCAGTTTCCTGCGTATTATCTGTGGGGGAGACAATATTCGTAGTACTAAGTTTTCTGATTTCAATCTCAAAGGCACCAAACTCATTCGCTGTTTTGGGGGCAACTAAAATTCGATTATTTTCTATCTTAGAAACAATGACTTCATAAGGATTAATATCCGCTCCTTCATTATTCCCATATCCGCCGATGTACTCTCCAATTATTTCAATGGTCAAATCTTCTTCTACTTCTTCTACGTCCTCTTTTTTACAGTTTGAAAAAGCGATGATTATTCCTAAGAGCAATAAAAATAGTGGTAGTTTTTTCATATTCATTTTTTATGGTCATCCAATATTAATGATGTATTAATTTGCCCACCCACTAATCCATAGGATGATGGGAAATCATCCTATGTAGCAGGGTTGCCAGCATCGGATAGTTTCCCACTATCCAATGCTTTTGTGGAGTGGCTTTCTTTTTTTTAATACGACTTACCGACGTAAAGTCGGCACTGGTTCGTCAAATCAATAGACACATTTCACGAAAGTGAGAAAAGAAAAAAGCAAATAGTACTTTTTCAGGTTTTCGATTTAGGCTTCACCGTAGTTTGATTTCTTATCCCCTTTCAAAATAATCCAAATTAAAACCATCGCCATTAAAGTTAACAACGCGAAAAATTTCTCAAAGTTAGTCTTCGCAAAAATATTCCCAATCGTATTTAATCCAAATAATAATAAAAATATCCACAGAATAATATTAACCACTTTCGCAGATAAAAAGGCCTTGATATACCCACCTTTGATTAAGAGCGACAAGTACAATAACAAATTAATTACAATAGAGATAGTTTCAAAAACATACATCTCTGAATCATTTTGCAATCGCCCGCCCCAAGTAATTTCGTATGGAATAATTTTTAAAAGGATGCAGATATGAAATAACAAGACTGCTCCAAATAAGCCTAACATGATTTTAATGGCGGTATCTGATTTCATCATTACTTTATGATTTTTTGATTTCTCAACCACTTCCCCATCGTCTCGTAATAGTTATCGCAAGCTTGCCATTGTAGCGCAGACAAATCTTCTTGATAAGCACAAGTAATACATTTTTGCAAGTTATGATTACAATCTTCGAATACCTTAATGGTCAATGGGGAATTGGGATTTATGCTAATCGTTTTTTTATACAACGCTTTTGTTTTTCGCCAATCCACTTGTGAATCATTTTCGCCAAACAAAGCTAAAACAGGACAGTTGATTTTAAGAAGTTTTTCATCAAAATTTTCGATGTACACCCATAAGCCACTTTCTTCATCAAAATGTCCTTTGCTAGTATATAACTTTTGTTGGGTGAGATATTCTTTTCTACCTGCTTCCGTAATAATGGGTTCATGCTGGAAGCCAAATAATTTACTACAGGTACTATCTTGTCCTAATGCTTGAGTCGCTTTCCAATAACTTTTGTAATTGCCTTTTGTGCAAAAAAGTTGTTGCCCCTTCTCCCATGCTTGAAATAATTTTTCAGCTTCTTCTTCCGTTTTTCCGGCAATGATCAAATTGGACTTTAATAGATAACCAAAGTTTTCTTTATCGTCTGTACCGCTGACGGAAATCCAAAAATCGATTGGAAATTGCTCATTGATTAATGGACAAATCCAACCTGCTCGACTGATGCCCCATAGTCCTATTTTTTCAGCTCCTGCTATTTTTAATTTCTTGATTTCTGCAATAGCAGCAATAGCTTCATTGGCTGAATTTTCCACAGGTTGATTGGCATTGAAGGTGCCTTCACTTTTCCCACATCCCATTTTATCCCATAACACTACAGTTAAACCCAAGGCTACTAATTCATCTCTGAGACTGGAATACCATTGGCCTTCTACAAAATCGGTGCGCCCATACCCTGGAATAAGGAGGACTACCGCTGTTGACTTTTGGGTCTTTGGAGTTTCGATCACTCCCCTCAAGGTTTTATTTTCAAACTGGAATTCAAATGGATTGGAAACGCTTTGGCTGTGGGAGATTTGCCGAAAGGCTAAAAGAGAGAAAAGTAAAAGAAATAAAGTAGGTGTTATTGATTTTGTCATTTACGCTAAATTATTCTGGATGTAAATAGATTTACTTCCGTAAGTAATTACATTATTGATAGCTCGCAG
This sequence comes from uncultured Saprospiraceae bacterium, assembly GCA_964441245.1. Taxonomy (GTDB): domain Bacteria; phylum Bacteroidota; class Bacteroidia; order Chitinophagales; family Saprospiraceae; genus JALZUU01. The sequence continues at coordinate 3,318 of CAYTVR010000266.1, forward strand.
AATAATTTCTATTGAATACTAATTTTTTTCTACCACTGGGGCAATTAACTATTACCTTTAAACTATTCAATCACCATATCCCAATTATAAAGCCCATGCCCATTTTTATGATTTTAGAAAAAGATCAACAAGATGATCCCCCAATAAATAGAATTGCCTTTTTAGTTAGATCGCTCAATAGTTTTTGATAAAGACTTCATTTTCTAGCAATCCAAAACCTACATGCTCCAGATTTTTCTTTTACTTTTTCACTTTCGTTAAATTCATCACTTCTATAAAAACTTTCTATCACTTCAAAGCCTCCTACATTGAGAAAATTTTCAACTTCTTCTTGGTTTGGAATATGAATATATATTTCTCGGCTTTCATTTTTAGAGGTGGTGATCAAATCTCCAAATTCATGTAGCTTAGCATCTTGCTTTCCTTCATTCCAAATCACTTTCTGCTCTTTCCAAAATTCAAAGTAATTGGCATCTTTATCCCTATCATGTGTGGTAAAAATAAATGTACCTCCTCTTTTCGATACGCGATTGATTTCACTCAATGCTTTTTTTCGTTGGCTAGCATCTGGAATGGACATTAATCCATTGAAAGAAAAGATGACAGCATCAAAAACCTGATCATTAAATTCAAGGTCTCTTGCATCGCCTTCCTTAAAGTTGATATCAAGTTGATAGTTTTTATTCAACTCAGTTGCGGTAGCGATCATCTCGGGCGTTAGATCGATTCCAATAATTTGTTCATAGCCTAATTGAAATAAATGAAAGGTCGTTCTTCCTGTTCCACAGCCAAGATCAAGAATGTTATCCGTCTTTTTTAAATACTTCCCAAATACATATTTCTCTGATTCCCATAAACCTACTTCTGTAGTAAATTTTGAATAATTTTCTACACCACTTTGATATTGAAGAATTATGAAATCAGTTGTTAACTTATTCATTTGCCTTGATTTTCAATAATGCTGTTGGTTATAATATGTGAGAAATGTAAACGCTCAGTTTTTTTGAAACGGATTCTACTATTTTATGCATATCATCGCCTGTATATTTTTTGGATAAGTGAACATCGTAACGGACGGATTTTAATTCCTTCGCCATTGGTAGGGGTTTAATTTTTTTAGCATTCATCGACAGGAATGATTGTAAAATTTGTCACCAAATTTAGCGAAAGCTAAATAACAATACCTTGTTTTTTTTTAAAAGTATTTAATTACTTCTATTTCTAAATTTGAATCTTCTCTAAACAAATAGACAAATTCTCTTTCATCAATTTTTATAAAAAATTGAGAATTTACCGATATTTTAAAATCATTGGATAAGCGTTGACTTGCTTCGATACGCCCAATGGTAGAAGATTTACTTAGGTCTTTAAATACGCCAAAGATGATCTCCGTGCTGGCTTCATTATTTAAGGTAATTCGACTCCCAATGAACAGGTCATTGTCAAGGGATGAAAAAGTTAATAATTGTCGATTGTCATAAATGTACTCTGCCAAAACACCTATGTCCAGTCCCCTTTTATTTACGTTGCCAAAAGTGTATTCTATACCACTGCCAAGAGCGAAGATATTATCCAAGTTATCAAAGTCACCAGCTCGATAGACCGCTTCTAGCTTTACCAGAATATTATTCAAGATGAACTGAAAATCTAAACCTCCTTGGTGAACGATTGGGTATTGTAAACCGAAACCAGTATTGTCAAATAGGATTAATGGCTCTCTTGCATTACCATAGAAATAATGGAGTCCAAAATCTACATCGCCAAGGTAATGTGTCCATCTTAGTGCAAAGGCAGGTTGCCATTCCTCATACTCAGATTCATAACTTATTTGTTCCTCTGTGATGACTTCTGGGGTTCTTGGTCTACCCGCTTCATTGCCAAACGAAATCTTCCTAAAGTAAGGCATGGCCATAATGGAGAAATCTCCTGCGGACGATGAATAAATAGCCTCAAGGGTTGGTTGTCCCAACTTTTCTTCTCCATCCAAACCCTCTAAAAAATCAATCTGATTCACGACGTCAACCAAATGAACAGTTTCTAATTTTCCCCAGAAATATTTTTTGATGCCTGCATTAAATTCCCAGTTATCCGTATAGGTTTGATAATAGAACTCTCTAAGATCCCAATGGGTTCTGCTTCCTCCATTGGGATCTATTCTTACAAAACCTTCGAAGTTGATAGATCCATTTTTCTCGGCCCAATCAAGTGATACTTTAGGTCTAAATGAAAGAGAAGGATAGAAAATATTTTGATCAGAATAAGCGCCTTCTTTGAAAAAACTTAGCGCATTAGCTCCAATTTCAAAACTGTAATCTAAACTTATTTTCTTACTATCTGACTGTCCAACACCATACTGGAGAGTGAAAAAAGAGATCAATGTAAGGTAAAATATTCGGCTCACGTTTAACTTCTTTTTAGACTGTTTTGATTGAAATCTCTTTCTGTAAGCTTCGAATTAAAATCAAAATCATTAAAAATAAGTTTGGTCTCTTTTTGAGATTGATGATTGACTACATTCATTTCAGAGGCTCTCCAATGCTTATCTTTATATAGCTTGTATTTGGCGTAAGCCATAGTCTTCAATAGGTCACCTTTTCCATCATAAAACTCTATTTTTTCTATTCTTTGACGCTTGTCCGTATTAAAGTAAACCACATGTTTGGAATAACCTGATTTTGTATCTACGGGATATCTTTCAACGATGGAAACGTTGTCGCCATTGAGCTGAGCATCCTTTAGGTACTTGTATGGATACTTTTCTGGGCGAGGTCACCTTCTTCTGAAAGGCCAGTATTTTGCTCGTAGAAGGATACGAGTTCGTGGTAACCCTGCTGCTCCTTATAGTAATGGTAATAGGCTAAAAAAATGGTTCGGATTTTATCTATTGGATTAGTATGCTTTTCACAATGCTTCTTAAAATAGCTCAATAATTGGACACGAGCTTTGATCGTTAACGCAGCTATAATTTCTTCCTTTTTTTCAAAATATAGATAAACAGTTCCCTTAGCTATCTTAGCCCTAGAAGCTACTTTATTTATACTTATACCACTTAGCCCTTCCGCCTGAAGAATGTCTTCAGCGGCTTTTATTATTGCATTGTATTTTTTTTGATTTTGAATGGTAGTTGCTTTTATTATTGAAGTTGTTTCAAAACTTAGAATTTCAGAAGTAATTTAAGTTTTATTTTTCTGACTTTCGTCAAATCTGCCGATCGTTAGGCAAAATTTAGCGAAAGCCAAAAAATGTAAACACCTTGTTGAGAAAATCAAAATTGGCGTCTTTCTTCACTCTTTAGTTTTTTTCACCACCAACGATTTAGTGTATGTCGCATAGTTGCGTTGAGCAGTTATAAATATCGTCCACCTTATTAGTACTACTTAATCACTTTAAAATAAAAAGCCAACGCAGGGCCCTAGCCCTGAAGGGAAAAATTTAAAGTGATAAAGTAGTATTAGTAACGGTTTTAGTCTTTACTCAAGTATTTTCGAATCTTTCCACCTTTTACATCATTTACATCAAACTCTATAATGAATGCTTCTCCATCTATTTCCTCAATCATACGATTGATTCTTCTAACATCAATTCTGTTGGCAACTAAATGAATGATCTCTTTAGTCTCCGTAACTCCATTTTTCCCATATCCTTTTATGCCTTGATAGATGGTTACTCCTTGCCCAATTTTTTCTAAGAATACATCTTGAATTTCATTACTCTTCTTAGATATTATCATTAATCCCACATAATTCTCAAAACCTTCAATCGTAAAATCTATGGCTTTGCTTGTTACCAAATAAGTCAATATTGAATACATCGCTATCTCTGGACTTATCACTAAAGCTGTAACTCCAAAAAGAATAACATTAAAAATTAAAATAACAGAACCAATAGATACGCCATATTTATTATTGAAATATAATCCTAGCAATTCAGAACCATCCAACACCGAACCATTCCTGATGGCTAATCCTATTCCACTGCCCAAAAATAGGCCGCCGAATGTAGCGATGATCAACTTATCTTCCGTAATAGAATTGAAGTTTTCGAAATGTATCACTAAAGATAAACAGACAATGGATATCATGGATTTCAACAGAATTCTTTTTGTAATCGTAAAGTAACCCACAACAAAAAAGGGAATAGAAATAATCGGAAGAATCAAGGAAACATTCAAATCAAATATCTCACTCATCAAAATTGCAATCCCCGTCACACCTCCATCTAGAAATCCATTAGGTAATAAAAATGCTTTCAAGCCAATACTTGATAAGAAAACAGCAAAGTCAATTTGGAGAGTCTCAGAAATAACATCTTTCATTTTATTCTTTGTAGGAACAAATATAATCAATTACCAAATTTTCTCAAACTTCGTCAAAACAAGGACAAAAATCTGTTTATCAATACTTTACAGAGTTATAAAAAAGACCACAAACGGCTACATCCGACTACAAACGACACTATCCGAATAAAAAACGACTATCGCTTGCCCCTCCCCCTACCTTTGTATTGTCAATCAGTTAAAACGAATTAGTTTCGTAAAAAACAGATGATAACTATAAAATCCCTCGTGCTATAAATGCGCAAACACTATAACAAACATAACCTTATTACAAACACTTTTTAAAACAGTTAAACAATGAACAATTTGAGAAACAAGGTGCAATTGATCGGAAGATTAGGCCAAAATCCAGAAATCAAAAAAACAGCAAAAGGAAAGTCATTAGCCAAAATAGCCATCGCTACTAAAGAGGTATATAAGAATGCAAGTGGCGAAAGAGTGGTTGAAACCCAATGGCACAATTGCATCGCATGGGGTAGCACCGCAGAACGCATGGAAATCTTTTTAAAGAAAGGAAATGAAGTCGCACTAACAGGCAAACTTGCACATAACAGCTACCAAGATAAAAAAGGAGAAACCCGTTACTATACACAAGTCGTAGTGAATGAATTTATGTTACTAGGAAAAGCGAGAGTTGGCAATGAACAGTCAACAATGAACAATGAACAGCAGGCATTACAGAACTAGCAATTTGCAGTAAGCAGTCGGGGAGTTGAAAAACAAAAGGCCACAAACGAGAGACTATAAAGCTTCTTCTAAAAGTGAACAGAATCGAGACCGTAGGAAGCAAGCATCAAAAACTGACGAAGTCAGAAAGCATCTCCGACGCAGTCGGAAAGCATCAATAAAATCAAAATTATTCAAACTTAAAAAAATCAGATTATGAATATCATGAGAAACCGAGTTCAACTCATCGGAAGATTAGGAAAAGATCCTGAAATGAAAAAATTCGAAAGTGGAAAAATTACCGTACGCATCGTCGTCGCCACTTCTGAAAATTACAAAAACGAAAATGGTGATTTAGTTACCACCACGCAATGGCACCCTGTAGTAGCATGGGGACGAACTGCTGAAAACATGACTAAGTTTCTAAAGAAAGGAAGTGAAGTCGTTATCAATGGAAAATTAACCCATCGTTCTTACGAAGATAAAGAGGGCGTCACCAAGTATGTAACTGAAGTATTGACTGACGAGTTTATGTTATTCAATAATACGCCTGCGGCTATGCCTGCTGTTCAAGTAACACCGTTTTAATCTAAACTAGATTAAGTGCTTTAACCAAATACTTTTCCAAACCTCAATCAACCGTTCCATCCAACGTTTGAGATTCTGAGTGTTGTCAAAAATAAGATTCCATACAATATCATTGTCATTCCGAGCGGAACGCAGTGGAATCGAGGAAGTATTGTAGACATCACATTTAGTTTTTCTCTTGGCAATCGAAATTTTCGGTTGCCTTTTTTTTTCAGCGAGTGATCTGGTGATCGAGTGATCTTGTGGGGACACGTACCCCCACTCGATCACCAGATCACTCGCTGAATTAAAAAAATCTCCATTCCTCCAAACCCTTCCTTACCTTCAATTGTTACTGGAATACCATTTAGCGAAAGCAAATGCATCCTTCACACCAAAACCCACCTTTTATCCACACAAAGTGGTTCATAAAAGAAAACTCAAAATTAAACGGATTGGAAAAACAATTGTCGGTCGTCAGTCGTCCGTCTTAAAAAAAATCAATGACAAAAGAAAATAAATCACAACCCACAGATCACCAACTCCTAGACGCCTACTCCAACACCGTCGTCAATGTAACAAAAAAAGTGAGTCAGGCCGTCGTACAAATCCGCGTAAAGAAAAAAAGTAATCGCCGTCGTAGAGCTAGACAACAACCGTATGGTAGCGGTTCAGGTTTTATCATTTCCACTGATGGTTTTGTAGTAACCAATAGCCATGTCATCGGCGGTGCCACCTCCATTGAAGTGGTACTACCTGATGGCCAACAAGAAAAAGCAAAACTAGTTGGTGATGATCCAGCAACCGATTTGGCTGTTTTACAAATCAATGCTAAGAATTTAAGCACCATCAAATTTGCGAACTCCGATCAATTGCAAGTAGGACAACTGGCTATTGCCATCGGGAATCCATTAGGCTTTCAATATACCGTAACGGCTGGTGTCGTTAGTGCATTGGGGCGTACGCTTCGATCAGAAACTGGTCGCCTTATAGATGACGTCATCCAAACCGATGCCGCACTCAACCCTGGCAACTCCGGTGGCCCATTGGTCAACTCTTTTGGAGAAGTCATTGGCGTCAACACGGCTGTGATCCAAAGAGCCCAAGGTATTTGTTTTGCCGTTGCGTCCAACATTGCACAGTATGTGGTCGGTAAGCTAATCTTAGATGGAAAAGTACGTCGAGC
>CAYTVR010000267.1:0-10052 GCA_964441245.1 uncultured Saprospiraceae bacterium
TAAGAACTATCTGGAATAGTTACTTTAGTATCTTGTTGCTTACCCTCTTTGTTCCACATTTGACCAGAAGTTCTAATCATTGCAGGCATAGAAGCATCAATGATCACATCACTAGGTACATGTAGATTTGTAATCCCTTTGTCAGAATTAACCATCGCTAAATCTGGTCCTTCCGCTAAACACTTTGCTATTTCAATCTCCACTTCTACTTTTAATGAAGGTTCAAGCTTGTCTAAATTCCCCAATAAATTCCCTAGTCCATTGTTGACATTAATTCCTGCTTCGTCCAATTCTTTTCCAAATTTTTCGAAAACAGATTTGAAAAACACTCTCACTGCATGTCCAAAAATAATAGGATCAGAAACCTTCATCATCGTTGCTTTCATGTGTAGAGAGAATAATACTCCCTTGGCTTTTGCATCTGCAATTTGTGCTTCAAAGAAAGCGATCAATGCTTTTTTACTCATAAATGTTGCATCGATAATTTCTCCATCAAGAACAGGAACAGCTTCTTTTAAGGCTGTTGTTCCGCTAGCATGGACTAATTGTATTTTAACATTACCTGCTTGAGTAATGGTGACTGATTTTTCGTTGGTTGCAAAATCTCCTTTCCCCATGGTTGATACATGAGAAGCAGAGTCCGCAGACCATTTCCCCATTCGATGTGGGTTTTGTCTCGCGTAAGCCTTTACCGGTTTAGGGGCTCTTCTATCTGAGTTACCTTCTCTTAGTACAGGATTTACAGCACTTCCTTTTAACTTATCGAAAGTTGCTTTTATCTTTCTTTCTTCATCATTACTAGGATCGTCAGGATAATTAGGTATGGCAAATCCATCTCCTTGCAACTCTTCAATCGTTTTTTTAAGTTGAGGAATAGAGGCGGAAATATTTGGTAATTTAATGATGTTGGCCTCCGGCTTTTTAACCAATTCTCCCAATTCAGCCAATGCATTTGGTACTCGTTGCTCTGGCTTTAAATAGGTCGGAAAGTTAGCAAGGATTCTACCTGCTAAAGAAATATCTTTTATTTCCATTTCAACATCACATTCCTTAACAAATGCTTGAACAATGGGTAATAGAGATTTTGTAGCTAAAGCAGGTGCTTCATCAGTATGTGTATAACAAATTTTAGACGACATATTTTGAATATTTATTTAAAAACGTATTGATTAAAACCAAAATATTGGCCATAGCTGCATTTAAAATATGCTTCGTTATGCAGTCCAAATATTTGGTAGATACCATCTTATTAGTAAAAAGGGATTATTAAATTATTTGGTACATTTAATTTACCGTTATCAATATTTAATTTGTTCCACTTAGGATTAATAATGGTATTGAGGTTTAGATTTTTGAAAAAGCGTTGCAAATGTACGCAAATTAAAATTTATTTATGTAAATGTAGGGGGAAAATAAAACTGTCCACTTTCTCGTTGAAATGACGTCTAAACATATAAGTTCTTCTTACGCGAAAAGAAAGATTTAGTTTTGAAAAAATTATAGTATTTTTTAAGGAGTTTCCTTTACTTTTGAACTTTTTTGGAATACTTTTTTTATATGTAAATATATCTTTGAAATCGGAAAATCAATTAAATAATACTGAAAGACCTCTTTTTCGGTGATCATTTAAATTTTAAACTTTATTTAACAAATAATTGAAAATGCTCAGATTTACATTTTGCTCCATCTTTTTCAGCTTAGCTCTTTCTCTTTTTGCTGCCAATGGAGGTTACGAAATAACCGTTAAACTCAACAACTTCAATGAAAAAGAAGCTTATTTAGCTACCTACTATGGTGACAAACCTTACATCCAAGATACCGTAGCGGTCAATGATCAAGGTCTTGTTGTCTTTAAAGATATTGATCCACTTTCTCCTGGTGTCTACCTTGTTGTTATTCCACCTAATAATCAGTTTCTTCAAATTTTTGTGGATGATAAAAATCAACAATTTGAAATGGACGTTGATGTCGCCAAGTTAGATCAAAACGAAGTCAAAATTACTGGCTCGCCTACCAATGAATTATTTTATCAGTACGTACAAATGCTGAATGAAAATAGCCCTAAAGCGCAATCACTTAGAACAGAGATCAACAAAATCGAAGAAGCAGGAAATGATGCGACAACCAAACGAGCAGAGTTGGACGTACTTAATAAGGAGGTCAGAACTTTTCAAGAAGATATTATTGAAAAAGCACCGGAATCGGTTTTGGCGACTTGGATTAAATTTGGTTTCGAACCAGAAATTCCAGAATTTGAAGGAACCGAAGAAGAAGTTCAATTGAAAAGATATTATCATCGAAAAACTCATTTTTTCGACTGGATCGATATGGGAGATCCTTCTTTATATCACAATCCAATGTTGTTCAAAAAGATAGATTACTTTCTCAATTCTATGACTCCACCAGTGGCTGATTCGATTATTGTTTCTTTGGATAAAATCTTGACATTGATTCAACCGGGTGAAAAAACTTTTGAATTTTACTTACGAGATTTTTTAAATAAATACGCAACGGATGCCACTAAGATTGTTGGAATGGATGCCGTCTATGTGCATTTGGTAGAAAACTATTATTCCAAAGGATTGGCTCCATGGATCAATGAAGAACAACTGACCAAAATCAAAACAGAAGCTGCTCGAATGAAACCAACTTTGATTGGTCGAAAAGCGCCGAATATTAAAATGACTAAAGAGGATGGCGCTAAAGTAGAACTCTACGAATTAGACGCAGATTATACCGTTATATTTTTCTGGAGACCTGGATGTAGTCATTGTAAAAAAGCAACTCCTTTTGTTTTGGATTTTCAAGAAAAATATAAAGATAAAGTAAAGGTCATGGCCACTTGCATCAAACTAGGTGAAGGAGCTGATGAATGTTGGAAATTTGTCAAAGAAAAAGAAATGGAACCTTTGCTCAATGTTTTTGATCCTACAAATTCTTCTCGTTTTTATACTAAATATGATACGCGTATTACTCCACGTATTTTTATTTTAGATAAAGACAAAAAGATTTTAATCAATAGAATCGGTGCAGAGCAATTGGGTGAACTAATGGATCAAATTATCAAACAAGACAATCAAAAACTAGAAGAAGAAATCAAAAAGGAATAATATTTTTTCGACTTAAATATTTGCGAGCCGCAGAGCACGTTACATTCAATTTTTCATAAAAGAGGTGTATGCGCTCTGCGGTTATTTTTTTTAAAATCACAATCATACAATCAAAACAAAACGCATGTACAAATTACTTTTCCTTCCCTTCCTATTTTTATTAAATTGTAAAACCACTCCACCAACCGACACAACAACTCCGCCTTCAATTCCTGAAAAAATAGATACTGAAAAATGTACCACAGAAGGTTATGTTAAAGATTTTACTGGACTAGATGGCTGCAAATTATTGGTCTTGGTCCGAGATGAGAAATGGTTGATTTCTAGAGTCCCAAAAGGACACTCTCCTCTACAAGATAAACAGACGATCAAATTTGGCTATAAAGAAATAGTGGATGGCATCAGCGTCTGCATGGCAGAAGATAAAATCGTAGAAATCGTTTGCCTTGAGATTGTCAATCAAGGCCGTGATCCTAAACCCGGCAAAAAAAAATGCGTCAATACTACGACCCCTAAAACAGTAGAATGGATCAAAAAACTTATCGAAGAGCATCAACCAATCCAAATCACTAAATATCCTTTCCGTGGCGACGGCTGGGCTTATCTTTTTCAAACAGCTCAAGCCAAATTACTTTATACTTGTCAAGGTACACTTGTTTGTGAATCAGCTTTAGATGATCAGGACAGTAGTTGTTATAAAACCTATCTACAATATTTGAGGGGTGAAGAAATTATTTATCAAGGGACAGGGAATAATTGAATTTTGAATGAATGAATAATTGAATGACCTTCTAGCGCGATTTACACGAAAGAAGGCCATTCAAAATTCAATTATTCTCGCATTCAATTACTCAACTATTCGATCTTTCTTTTTACACAAAATGTTTGATAAATTCTGTATCTTGCAGCGTTCTTGTAGGATGATAAAATATTGTAGTTTTCTTTTTTCAATACAATCAAACCAAAATCGCAGCGAAGCGGAGATCCTACCCGAGGGAAACCAAAGGTCAGGACACTGCACCACCATAAATAAACATTGATGAATCCGAATTTAGATCCGACTGACGAACATCTGGAGAATGAAGATATGCAACTTGAACGGGCATTGCGTCCGAAAGAATTGCTTGAATTTAGTGGTCAACCTAAAATTGTTGAAAATCTTCAGGTCTTTATTGCTGCAGCAAAAATGCGCTCGGAAGCGCTGGATCACGTTTTGTTACATGGTCCTCCTGGCCTTGGTAAAACCACTTTATCTTATATTATTTCTAATGAGTTGGGCGCCAATATGAAATTGACTTCTGGTCCTGTTTTAGAAAAACCAGGAGACTTGGCTGGTTTGTTAACCAACTTAGAAGAAGGCGATGTGCTTTTTATTGATGAAATTCATCGACTCAATACCGTTGTTGAAGAATACCTTTATTCAGCGATGGAAGATTATCGAATCGACATCATGATCGATAGCGGTCCCAATGCAAGAAGTATTCAAATCAGTTTAAATCCATTTACATTAATTGGAGCGACCACTCGAATGGGTTTGTTAACCGCACCTATGCGTGCACGGTTTGGAATCAATTGTCACCTCGATTATTACGATGCCAAAACCTTAGAAAAAATCATCAAACGATCTGCTACCATTTTGGATATTCCAACTAGTACTGAAGGTGCTCAAGAGATTGCTCGTCGAAGCCGCGGAACACCTCGGATTGCCAACGCCCTACTCCGTCGAATTCGAGACTTTGCTCAGATCAAAGGTGATGGTACCATAGGTGTAGAAATCGCCAAATATGGACTAGAAGCTTTGAATGTCGATAACAGTGGTTTGGATCAAATGGATAATAAAATTCTTTCGACCATCATTCATAAATTCAAAGGAGGCCCAGTTGGTATCACTACGATTGGAACTGCCGTAGGGGAAGAAGCAGGAACGATTGAAGAAGTTCATGAACCCTTTCTCATCATGGAAGGTTATATACAAAGAACGCCTCGAGGAAGAGAAGTCACTGAAAAAGCTTACAAACATTTAGGATTGATTCCTCCATCAAAAGCGGGGACCTTGTTTTAATTTTGAATGGGTGAATTTTGAATAATTGAATGGCCTTCTGACGTGGAGAAGTTTTGAATGGGTGAATTTTGAATCATTGAATGGCCTTCTGACGTGGGGAAGTTTTGAATGGGTGAATTTTGAATCATTGAATGGCCTTCTGACGTGGAGAAATTTTGAATGAGTGAATTTTGAATCATTGAATGGCCTTCTGGCGTGGAGAAGTTTTGAATGAGTGAATTTCGAATCATTGAATGGCCTTCTAGCGTGGGATTCGCGTTAGAGGGCCATTCAATTTCCACTTTAATTTATATCATTTTTAAAACCTCAAAAAATGGGTAAACAATTAAAAAGCCTAAATTCAGGATTGATTGATTTTATCGAAAAACAGAAAATTTTCTTTGTTGGTACAGCCATGAAAGAAGGTCGTGTCAATATTTCTCCTAAAGGAATGGATTCTTTTCGAGTGCTTGGCCCGAATCGAATTATTTGGTTGAATCTCACTGGAAGTGGAAATGAAACTGCTACACATTTATTGGAAAGTGATCGAATGACCATTATGTTTTCTGCTTTTGAAGGACCACCACTCATCTTAAGATTGTATGGAAAAGCAAAAGCTTATCACGAACGGGATAAATCGTTCCAACAACATTTAAACCTATTTCCTAAAATGATTGGAACTCGACAAATCATAGAGCTAGAAATCGATATGGTACAAACCTCTTGTGGCTTCGCTGTCCCGCTAATGGACTTTAAAGAGGATAGAACACAACTGACGGATTGGGCTGAAAAAAAAGGTAAAGATGGAGTCAAGGAATATTGGAAAGAAAAAAACATGACTAGCTTGGATGGACATGAAACACAGATCTTTGGAGAAGGGAATAATTGAATGGGTGAATTTTGAATAATTGAATGATCTTCTGAAGTATATAAATTTTGAATGAGTGAATGATTGGATATTGGATATTGGATATTGTATTTCAGAGTTCTTTAAAATAGTCGAAGCGTTCAAAAAATTCTACTAGGTTATTTCGGTTATCTCTTTTGGCGTATAGGTAAATGTATTTAAACTTGGAGTTAGGATAGATACCATCATTATAACATTTCATCAACAATTCATCTTCCTTATTTTTAAAAGCATTATACGGGAATCTTTCGTTGGCGTCAACTTGCCAAGGTTTTAATTTATTGTATTTTAAATGAGGTTGATGAAAAATTGCTTTTTCTTTTTCAATGGAATAATTACATTTCTTAAATGCACCTGGGGGTAAATCAGCAACTATTTTTTCCTGGTTGGTTCCCTCTCCTGGCCCATGTTCAATACATCGATCTTTATGTAAATCAATACATAGGCCGTGTTCATCATCTAATAATTTTACGCCAAAGGTTAAGCTGTAATAGGCAAAATTTTCTTTTTCCAAAAAATAGACATTAATCGCTTCTAAGCGAAAATACTTTTGAAAGTCTGCTAAAGTATGGACAGTCGGATAAGCATTTGGATTATCTGCTTTTGGTAAAAAATCTTCGTGATCATAGTCGGTATATATAACATCATTCAAATATTTCACTATTGAATGAATGATCGCGATTTGATTGCTTTCTTGAAGTAAATAGTTAATGGCATTTATTTGTCCTGGATTGGGATCGGGATCAAAGTCCCCTTGTTGATCACATATTCTTAAGTAAATATCTTTATTGATTCTTTGTTCTTTTAGTTCAGGCCTATCACTATATACCTTGATAAAATAAAGCTCAAAATGCTTAAGATTAACTTCTATTTCCCAGTCGCCGTTGAAAACAAAATTTTCCATTTATTTATTTTTTATTTAGTGTTCTTCCCATATTCCATAAGCTCAATACTTCTTTAAGAATATCATAAGCTTTTCTGACTCCATTACGATTTAATATTTCTGGTTTCATAGAATGCCTATTTTACTAGATGCCGTTTTATTCAAATAAAAATTTAGAATATTACTTTTTTATTGGTGTACACATTTCTATTAGGAATCCATTATTATCTTTTAAATAAGCTACTTTTTGTCCCCAAGGTTTTACCACTAATTCTTCAACCATTTCCGCCCCAGCCTGTACTGCTTGTTCGATGGCAGCCTCTACTTGTTCGCTCACTAATCCTAATTCAATTCCGAAAGGTTGACCTTCTTTTTGACTTTGAATAAATCCGTTTTTCAAATTGGTATTGGCTAATTCAATCGATACAAATGCGATTGTGGTACTCCCCGTACTGATTTCACCATAATCATTTTCTGGGGTAACAAACTTTCGTTGAAATCCAAAAGCCTTTTCATAAAAAAGAATAGATGCTGAAACATCTTCTACATATAGTATGGTGTAAGCGTATTGTATCATTTTTATTTTTTAAATTAAACACTGTCTCAGAAAAAAGTTACGATCAAACAGTAAGATAAAAGAAATAAATTAATGAACAACTTGAATGCTTAAGAATTCAAAACCAATTCTTTGACATACACTAATCGAGTTTATTGTCCGAGTATTTATTTTTACAAAAAACACACACCCTCACATTACAGTGGACACACACTATTATTGTAAATAGATTTGATGGGATTCGTATGGATTTAGAAAAGTAGACGAGACTTTTAAACTTGATGGTACATTTCGACTTAGGTAATATTATCGTATTGTCTTATGGTGTAAAAAGTTGTAGGCGCTTTTTGAAAAAACTCAAGACAGTAGAAGCATTTGAAACCAGTCCTTTAATTTTTTTCGCGAAAGCGTATAATGCAACTACAGCAGAATCTCCTCCTTTATTTCAACAATTGAAAAAAGAACTTTTCCATAGTGATCCTCCCTTAGTCAACGCCAATGCACCAGACTATCTCGATTCTAAATGGTGGATAAAACAGTATTAAAAGAAATGATACGCCACATAAACGGATACAAAATAATTTCGAAGAAAAAGCACTGGTTTATCATTTGAAGTAACAATATCGTCTTGAACAGCAGGCGCGGATTGAACCAAAAACTTAGTCACTCCATAAGTGTATCGGAATCCTATCCCAACTTTCTTTTTTATCTCGTATCCGAATCCAGCTAATATGGACAGTTCATTTTTTTTAAAATTGTCCTGAAAAGGAATATAAGAATATTGTGAAACACTTGGAATAATCTTTTCTTCTATTTTCGAGTTGAACATACGAGCAAATGATGCACCTCCTTCAATATAATAACTAGATTCTTTATCACCTAATAAATACTTCAAGGTAAATGGGATTTCCATATAATTAACCGCAATCAACCTATCTTTATCCGGCCGATTGATGGTTCCCAAATTCTCTGCATTCTTAATACGCGCACCTTTTTGACTATACAACATTTCTATATTGAGATCCAAGCGATGATTTAAAACAACAGTTGCTCTAGCGCCAGTATATAATCCAAATTTATTAAACCCAATTTGATTGTCTCCATCTAACTGAGTCAAACTTCCTCCCGCAATTAAGCTCGCTTTAAATCTTTGTGTTATTTTTTTTGACCTTTTTCTTTTCTTCTTACGACTTTGAGCCTCCAAATTAGAAACAAACAAACCACTTATCAATAAAACTAATAAAGGAAGTAATATTTTTTTCATTTTGTTGTCTTTTGAGATTAAGAATCAAAGGTTATCTGAGCATTCAAAACAGTACTAAGAAAGATGATTCGCATATGAATGCCTGAAGGAATATACGAGATATAGTCTTTAAAGGTTAGTTTTTTATAAAAAAAGGCTTCACTTGGTTTTTGAGTCGACACTTTTTAGCTAAAAACTCATGATATACCGACCATTGAGGGATTAACATTATATACTTTAATAACGATATGAAAATCAATTGTGTTAATTCAAGTTCAATTAAAATTTCTAAATTAGAAAATTAGTTACCTGTTTCTCTATGAATCGAGATTGGATATTGACTGAAGGGATCTTGAATATTCTTTCACCACTACTCATTCTACCTACTCCATTTTAGAACAAAATGGACAACTCTTTTTGTTATTAGATCTAGAAGAAGTAGGTTATATGGACCTTTCGGGAAATACTTTGCGAATCAATCAGAAGGAGACTTTAAGTGGTGAGTTTTACTGATGTATTTAGAATAATTTTGGTAAGATAAAAATACCAATACGCCATTGGTATAAAGTAAAAAACATCCACTCCTAAAGGAATGGATGCTTACATTTAGTCTATATACGAACGAATGCTTAAGTAGTTTACAGAATAAAGTTTGCTATTCATTTGAGCGATTTTATCTTCCATGCTTCCTTAATTTTTTTAGCTTTAGCTATGGCTAAACCGAATAAATTGTAAGTCGCCTGAAACGTAAACTCATCTCAAATGAATGTAAACCCAATTTCCGTACACTACTTAATTCCGATCTCGACGATTGTGCTTAGCACGATAAACACTTTTGCTAGCTTTGGCTTGTTGGCGATGAATCTGTGACCGCTCCCTTTTAGTGACCACTCCATCTGCTTTTGCACGTTTCTTAGTTCGCTGAACTTGTAATTGTTGTCTTTGCAATTTAACTGTTTCCTTTCTAGTTAATTCTCCAGATTTTACACCTGCCTTAATTCTTTTTTGTTGATTGATTTGACGTACTTTGATATTTGGAGCAACCGTTTGTGCCACTCCTTGAATCGTAAATCCAAAAACAAACATTCCGATAAACATTAGGATCTTGACTTTCATAATCGTACTTGATTTTTAGGTTTTAAAAAAAATGTATTTCCGGAGGTACATGATCTTTGACCTACGTTTATTCAGTTGGTTTAATCCAAGAAAAATATTTTTTATTATTTTTATTGAAATGGAAAGTCCATGTTAAGAGTTTGTTTAAAATTTATTTTAGATTGAAAATCAATAATTTATGGTTCTGGCGAACTAA
>CAYTVR010000268.1:0-10051 GCA_964441245.1 uncultured Saprospiraceae bacterium
AATCCATCCACTAATGCCAGTCCATCTAACAATGAGCTTCCGTGAAGGGTCTCTGCAATGCTTGGATTAGCTATCGTTTCGTCGTATTGATAATCGAAGCTAACCTCTGGAATTTGATCACCATAGGTAATGGTCACATCGTTGGGCTGAATGATTAATGGCATTTTTTCTACTTCCAATACACCACTCACAAATTTCAAATCGAAATTGTCACTTATAGTGGAGGGCAAAGTGGGAGCTGATACATCTATTCTATATAAACCAATTCGGCTATTCTCATCGGCTGTGGTGGTGTATTGAAAAGGAATACTATTCAGCTCAAGATTATCTCCTCTATCAATTGGGAGGCCATCGACTCTGGAATAAGCTACGCTAAAGCTTGGATTAGCTTGACCGAATTTTTTAGTTTTAGCTTCTACGACCACATTGATAATAGGCTTAACGGGATCAATAAAAGCAAAACCATTAGACATCCCTCCATCTCCAGCAGTCGTCATGGCAGGAGTAAATAAGGACACCTGTTTACGATCTTCTAAAATGAAAGTGGGAATTTCAACTGTAGCAACTGTATCGCTAATAATCTGAGTAACCAGCTCTTCACCTCCAAACATTACTTTAGTTTCTGGCGTCAAATACTGTGCTTGGATCGTCAAAGTAAATGGAGCAGTTCCAATGGTATTCAGATCAACATCATCAGGAATATCATAACTCACCAACTCTGGAGTAGGATTAGCAAAGCTTAACAGCGCCACATCCGTTCGTAAAAAGCCAGGGCCTGAACTAACAGGATCGCCCATGTCAAGAGCTGTAGATTTTAATAAATCAATTGCTTCTTCTGGGCTGGTGGCTTTCGCCAAATATTTTTGTCGTGCTTCTTTGAGTAGCGCAATTGTAGCAGCGGCATGGGGTGCCGCAGCTGAAGTCCCTGAGAAATTCGGAAATTCATCTCCATCAATTAAATCACCAACACCTCCTAAATCTACAGTGGTATTGACGCCATTTGGAGCCATTAAGTCTGGTTTGTTTCTATCCACGCCATCAATCAGAAATCCTCCTCTGGAAGAAAAGGAAGCAGGGGTAGGAACTTCCAAACCAAAGGCAGGCGTATTAGTGTATAATACTGCACCCACGGCAATGGCGCCCTCCGCATTAGCTTGACCAACAATAGTGGAAATCTCCTCTTGGTATTCATTGAAAACAACATCATTACCTCCTCTAAAGAAAATATACTTGAATCGGATAGCTTGATTGCCACTACGATTGACAATCATAATATTAGTATTGGTTGTAGTTCCCTCTACTCCTTCTACACGAAAGTCACTTAATTCAACTGGATCTTTTTCTTCATTATTAAAGTTACGATCATATCGGATCGTACCATCATCATCAATTAGGTAAAAATCCAAATCGACCTGTGCACCTCCATTAGCCGTTTCTCCAATGGAATAATAATCATCATCCCAATGTAGAGCAATGGTGTAATTGCCTGGTTTCAAGGTAATGCTTTGTAAAGCATCTCCACCTCCAAAATCATGAGCAACGCCAGGTATATTATTAAATGGGGGAGCAATAGCGTTAAAGACGCCACCATAAGCATTATCTCCATAATTACCTGCTGCTGAAACGTAGGTCACCCCTGCTTCATTCACTCTATTAGCAGCTTGTGCTACTAGTCCATCCGTAAAAAATGGTTCGGTTACATAAGTAATGTCATCGACAATGATATCACAATCAGCTGCGGCTAAGTCATCAATGGCTTGGGCAAAAGCACCCGCACTTTCAAAGCCTGATTTAAAGGCTAGTGTCGCATCTGGGGCAATATCATGGATGATTTGCAACATGGCTCTACCTTCATCTGTGGGGTCAGGGAACTTGGTAAAACCAGGTAATTCTTCGACCGTCGATGGCAAATCACCATTAGTAATATCCAATGTGGCAGAACCTGCCGTATTGGCCAAATCGTAACTATCCGATATGACCCCAATTTTTATATCTTTTCCAGTTAATAAATATCCACCCCGCGCAAAATCTGATCGTTGGGCCACATCTCCCAAAGTCGTGACAATTCCCTTATCCAAGATAGGACGAAAGATGGAACGCACAAATCGAACACAGGTACCAAGATTGTCTAATTCATCCAATTGAGAAATGGGTAAAAAGCCAGAAATAATCAAATCATTGGCTCCATTATCAAATCGGTCAAAAAGCCCCAAATTATCAAGCGCTGCAGAGAGTTCATTGTATTTTCCATCAAGGGCACAAACTTCTATTAATATACCACCTTGTGAAAAGGTGTAAACATTATCTGAAACTAAAGTAGCAGGATCTAAATCAGGCGTATTAGAAACGAAGTCTACTAGAGAAACCAATTCTGAACTTACGATTCCTTCCGCTTTTCCTGCAGCAGGTGGAGGGTAGGTTGGGATAATGTTGGTTGATGATACGATAGGGTTTAATACCCAAGTAACGTGTTTTTTTGCAATGATTTCTTCCGCTATAAACTGGCCAATCATATGGGTAACCTTATTTTTGTTTTTTCCAGTTACATCTATTTTTCCAATTAGTGCTTCGATGCTACCTGCGAAAAATACTTCTTCTTCAATTTTGACATCGCCATCTGCAAGGTGAACCAAAATCCCTTCTTGTTCATCCGGATTAAACGAGACCTGTTTACCGATCGTTAGCTCTTGCTCAATAATAAGGGTGGTAGGCTGATTAAATTTGATATTGATAGGGCGATTGCTTTTTGCATCTTTCACTACCAATTTTTCAATGTAAACTTGTGCTTGGGTAAACAAAACATCCGTGCCCTCATCAATCTCAATTTCCTTATAATACATTCCATCAATGATGACTAAATCAGATTGATTTTTAGGGATTTTTAAATCCTCCGCAGTACTATTTTCAATGTAATTGACCCCTGAAGCAAGAGGTTGTGGAGCCTGACTAAATATTTTTTCGAGTGCTGGATCATCACTATTATTCTCCACTTCAATTTCGGCTGCTCGGAGGAAGGACGTAAC
Source organism: uncultured Saprospiraceae bacterium (assembly GCA_964441245.1). Classification (GTDB taxonomy): domain Bacteria; phylum Bacteroidota; class Bacteroidia; order Chitinophagales; family Saprospiraceae; genus JALZUU01. Next base: position 3,024 of record CAYTVR010000268.1, read on the forward strand.
AGAGCTATTGTCCTTTAAGATCAATTTGTCTCCTTGCAACCATACGCCTATACCACCTGAATTAACGGTATTCTGCTCCAGCTCTGCTTTTTTAGCGGCCAGAATAACATAAGAGAATGGATCGTCAGCCTTTAAGGTTTCAATCAGTTCCTCCTCCGTTTGGGCAAAAATACTAGTGGTAAGTGTAGTAAATAATAGGACAAAAAATAAGATAAAGTACGTTTTCAAATGGTTCTTTAACTGCATTTTGTTAGTGTTGAAACAATACCGCACAGCCTATTGACATTTTCGATCAAAAAGTAATACATTATAGGTGTAAACGCTATGGGAATACCATAGGGAAAAAAGTAGTTAATATGGGAAAGTAGTTAATATGAGAGGAGATCAACTAATGCTGATCGGAAACACTGAAAAACTTGTCGTATTAAAAAATAAATTTAAGAGCTAGACAAGATCAGTCATAAATAGATCGAATGCCTTATTCAATAAGGCCTGTTTTCAATAGTTGTGGAATTGGGTTTTAATTAAAAAATTGTTTTCGGTCTAAAAATAAGGTTATTTTTTTAGACTTGCATGACCTTCCAGCAACAATGTCGGTTAATAAATAAAAATATTTGATGTTAAAGACTTTTGGATGTTATTATAGGCGAATTTTAGAAGATTTACTTTTTAATACAAAGAGGTACAATTATGATACATTTGTTTCTTAAAAGAATAAAATTTAGACATACTCTGACTAGATATAAAGCAAATGGAACTACTTAGCTATTCATTATTTCTTTTTGTAATCTTGGGATTATTGATCGCAGGTGGGCTGTTTTTTAATGGCTCCAAAGCGACTAAATTCTTAGCCGCTTATGTATTGATTTATGCATTAGAGCAGTTGGATTTTTTGTATGTAACAGGTACGCTGCTTGAGAATGTTCCAGCATTTTACATGCTGTTATTTCCTATTTGTTTATTGGCAGGGCCGATGTTGTGGTTTCACTTTAAGTATATGGACACTACCGTTCCCATTTCAAAAAAGGAGTACTTATTACACTTAATTCCATTCTTTGTTTACTTGGCGTTTACCATTTATTTATTCAGTTTTTCTCCCAATGATCGCTTACAATACGTGGACAGTCTCCATTCCAATGTTATCATGCCACTCAATTATTTTAAAGTATTGCATGTCCTTACTTATGGCATATTGATGTTTCAATTTTTTAGGAAGAAGCGATCTCAATGGCCTACCGATCGTCGCATTTATCTTAGTTTACTGTTGGTCGTTTATGGTTTGACTGCGCTCGTTTTGAGTTTTTTAACTGCCTTCAATTATCCTTATCGGTTTTTCATTTTTTATTTGCTGACAAGCTCCATCATAACATGGGTGCTAGCTTACGTACTTTGGGCAAAGCCCAAATTGTTAAGCGAGTGGCAGCAAAAATATTTTCATTCTACCTTGAAAAAGGAAGATATGCAACGCATCGCTCAGAAGATTCAGCAATTTATGAGCACTCCGAGTCACATCATTAAGCGTGATATGAATCTTCATCAGCTATGTGAATTGATAGGAGAGAAGAAGCATCACGTTTCCCAAACCTTATCAAAGGAAATGCAAACCACTTTCAGCAAGTTGATCAATCAGCATCGTATCGCTTTCGCTAAATCTTTATTGGCAGATCCTACCAAACAGGACTTGAAAATCTTAGCCATTGCCATCGACTCGGGCTTTAGTAATAAAAGTACTTTTAATAGGGCTTTCGCCAAATATGCCAACTGCACACCTAGTCAATATCGCGCTCAACAGCAAAAACAAGGTGCAAATAATTAGATGCACCCTGTTTTCTAGCTAAAATCAAGCAAGTCTCCGCAACTCCAAATACTTTTGATGCTCATCAAAAAAAGTATTTTATCATGCGAATTTTAATACTCACTTTTCTTTTACTATCTAGTTGGTCCTGTACTTCTCAGACCGCTCAAAAGGCCTCAATGGATAGTGATTTTTCCATAGCAAAAGTAAAACCTACGATTCAGACCCTTGGCACTACATGGAGCAAAGCCCTGAAGTCAAAGGACATTTCACTACTCCAAAACCTCTATGCAGAGGATGCCCATTATCTTCCCAATGATGCCCAAGCCTTTCATGGGAATGAAGCCATCATCGGATATTGGAAAGCCTCCATGGATTTTATAGGAGACATTCAACTTACAATGGAGTCGCTAGAAGGCACTAAAGATTTACTCTATGAAACAGGAAATGGATTCGTCAAAGTCATGAACGACCAAGGTGAATTTTTTGATATGCCCTTCAAGTATGTCAATGTCTGGGCCTTACAATCAGACGGAACTTATAAGGTAGTTATTGACACTTATAACAACCCTGCCCAATGAAAAGATATATCTTCTTTCTCTTTTTACTAATGGGCGCATCGGCTTGCCAGCCAACAACGGAAACTAAAGATTTGGACTATGATGCATTGACTGATTATTTCAATGCTCAAAATCCCAAATGGCGTAAAGCCATCCAAAGTAAAGAGGTAAGCTACATTGCTAATCTCTATGATGAGAATGCCATTTTTGCTGTTCCTAATCAACCTTATATACGAGGCAGAGAAGCGATTAAAAAGCAATGGGAACAATCAGCGCAACTAATAGATGATTTTAGTTACGAAACACAGCAGCTTCAAGGCAATGGAGATTTAGTTTATGAAATCGGTTTAGCATTTTCAACTTATACCATTGGTGACACACAAAAAATGGACACGACTAAATACTTAATGGTTTGGAAGCACATAGGAGGAAATGAGTTTAGGATAGTAGCAGATATGTTTAATGAATATTGAGTAGCGTTTTAAGAAAAAAAATCCGCCCTTTACGCAACTAATCTCAAAAGATGAGCATCTTTAGTGTTGATACAGGGAATTTTTTTTTAATGAAGTTGTCTAATGTCTCGGCTTTAATCAAAAACATTAGAGATTATTCGATTTTAGATTTCTCACAAGTAGCTGATAATCAGTCTAACATCTAATGTCTAAAATCTCTAAATCTACTTTAGAATAAAGTCTATTATACAACTTCAATCAAAATTAATACGCATGGCAATTTGTGAAAAATTGACCCTACTCCTTGTATTGTGTTTTTTAGGCTATTCTAACTTTACTTCCGCACAAACAAATCTCTCTGACCTATCCAAATGGGAAAGCACAGATCTGAATTTAAAAGATGATTTGCATTTCCATAAAATCACTTCCACCAAAAACGCACTTTGGGCCATTGACTATGGAGGTGGAAATATTTATAAAAGTACGGATGGTCAAGCATGGACACCTGTAAAATGGACGGGTTCGAGTTACACCGAAGGCATACAGTTTGTAAATGACAGCACAGGCTTCGTCTGTGGAGATTATGGTTTCGTATTGAAGACTACGGATACTGGAAAGTCTTGGAAAGAGGTCAGTCCCGAGTTTGAAAACAGAATTACCAAATGGTTTGAAAGCGATCTGCCCCAAGAACAGTTACCAGATGGGAATATGATGTACTATTACAAACTAGAATTTACAAATGAGCATAACGGATATATGTGGGGCTTCTCTCGCAATCCTAAAAAAGCAAAAGGATTTGGAGATATGAAAAGAATGTATTTATACACTGGAGATGGTGGAGATAGATGGACGATTATCAAAGATACGACCCAACAAAAAAAGATTAGTAGCTTATTTGATGAAAGCTATTGGGATGATGAATTTGGATGGCAAACCAAAAATGATAGAAAACTCGGTAACGTTTTTCAATACACCGAAAATGGAGGAGAAAGTTTCTCCCCAAAAAATGTACTCCCAGATGTTGGTTTGGAAAGATGGTTTTTGAGAGATGCTATTTTTTGGAATCGGAAGGAGGGGATGATATTCGGTGGTGGTAATTTTGACAAAGAACAAAAGGCCATCATTATGTACACTTCCAATGGGGGAAAAGACTGGAAAATTATTGAAAACGACTGGCCGCATATTCATGATGCGGTGTTGTTTGAAAACCAGATTTACTTCGTTGGAAAAGAAGGGAAGGTTTTTATCTCACCTGTGGTTTCATTGGATTGAATGCTCATTACTTAACAGTTTGTTTTAGTTTCAAAGGCTTAGCTTGATAAAGTTCTGTTAAAGCAGATTTCAGAATTACATTTCATCTACTTTTCTCGTATTTTATTATAACAGTTTCAACAACCAAATAGAAAAGTTATGAAAAACAATCTACTCCTTGTACTACTGCTATTCCTTTATAGTTTTTCCTCTGCTCAAACTTATGATGCCCTTCAAATCGATAGAGGTAATCAAACAATTACCATTGAGAAAATTGTAGAAACCAATGGAAGTAAAAGTGACCTTCATTTGATCGGCAAAAGCTGGGCCGTCAGTGTATTGAATGAAATTGAAATCCGATTAGATGATGCCGAAGCTGGGAGGATTATTGCTAAATGTGCAGTCTTATGTCCTTTTGCACCTACGTTGACTATTCTATCTGGGGATGGTTATAGCGATGGGGACTTTATTTTTTTTACTTTACAAATTGATGTAAAAGACCATAAAGCAAGGATCGCTTTTAAAGACCATAATCTTGAAGAAATGTTTTGGTCTTTAACGGGTAGGGAAAAGACTGGATTTAAAAAATACAAACAAAGAGTCGATGATTTGTTTTTTGAATTGATAGCCGATTTTGAAAAAGCTATGAAGGACAAAGAATTGATTAATGATGATTGGAGAGAGGATTAATGTTTAATCAAACTTTATCAAAGGCCTCGTAGCCAACTACCACAGTCTTAGGCTTAGAACTAGTTGCAGTGGCCATACCTCTACCGCCATCCCTTACATGAAGTTTTTTTGCCGTTTCTTTTTTAAAGTCATGCATATTTATGGATAGCCATTCAATAAATTTTCTTTCCGTTTGGTTATTGACATGCTTTACAATATAGGCATAAGATGTTTGAGTAATACTTGATAAATCTAGTATATCATTCATCCTAGAAATATCCATTCCAAATCCATGTGGAGGTGTTTTGGATCTGTCTTTTTCTTTGATTTCTAAGAAAGTATATTGCTGATTAGATTTGTCCTTGACGATCAAGTCAATGTCACTAACGATGCCCTTCTTTTTCCCAAAACCTATATGTCCATCAAAGAATAGTCTGGTCATTAATATATCCAACAACTCAGCTCTTTCATAGTGACCTAAAGTCCTTTTTATAAAAGCGCCATTGGCTTCTCTTAGTTTATATTTTCCTTTGTACCGCTTATAAGATTTTGTGCTAAATGTGTTTTTAATTTCATTAATTCCGTTGGGCTGTTCGACAAACTCACCAGCTAAAAATTCATAAACGTTACAATCTGTGAAACGAATATAAACCCCAATATCCATGATATCTTTCAGTACATAATCCTGATCTAAATAATGGACGAAAAATAATCTTGGCCCATTAAGTTTCGATAGCTTTGAATAAATATTTTTGTAATCTTCATTGATAGGGTTAGAAGAAATGGTAAGGTAAACTGGTTGATCAATGCTTTTTGATTTTGGCACAAGCGGAAGTAAAATGCCACCATCAAAAATATCAAATTTGTTTTCTGCTTTTAGCTTTCGCTTAAATTCTATTTCTGCTTTAAATCCTAATATTCTTTTTTCATAACCATTGGCAGCGATACCTGTCCACTTCGTAGAATTGGGATCACTACAAAAAACATTATTGTAGATTAAATGGTGAATACCTTTTAAGATGTCCTCCTTAATCATAGGCAGTTGGACTTTCGAGTTAATAATAAAAGTGAATTAGAAGTGGGATTAGTTTTTTATTCAAGCACTTCGTGCTTTCAATCCATGAGAAGACACGAAGTGTCTGAATATAGTATGTTCAATTATTTTGTCTTTCGATTTCTGATCCGAAGAACAAATTTTACTTTACGCCTGATAAATTACTAAATAATTCTTCTTGAATAACATTAATACTAGGATTTATTACTTCATCAATGCATTTAGATACATCGATTTTTTCATGTTCAATTTTTCTATTCTTATTCTTAAACAATGGAAACATCTCCTTCGCTATCGCTCTAATAACCGGAACAGAAACGCTATTTCCAAACTGTTCCCATGCTCGTCGATTGCTAACCGTGATTTTAAAATCTTCAGGAAAACCTTGTAGTCTTGCGCATTCTCTAGGCGTCAGCACTCTTGGGTTTTTTCCTTTTTGTTCAATTAATGCTTCTGATCCATCTTTATAATATCGGGCAGATATCGTGTTGGTATAAAGTGACTCTTCATTAAATAAAGAATAGCCAAAACCATTACCTTTTTTCTTATGCTGTTCTTTCCTTTTTTGATGACCGATCCACATTCGGTCTGAAATGGTAAATTTTTCATCCACCTCTTTTTCTAAAATATCACCCACTTTACTCTCTATTCTTAATGGATCTGGAAAGTTGAATTTCACAGACTTATCCAAAAAACCAACGATGAAAATTCTTTCTCTTTTCTGTGGTACTCCAAAATCTTTTGCAGACAACACTTTATTATAAACCTTATATCCCAGTTTATGTAAAATATGAAGAACCGTTCTCAAAGTCCTTCCTTTATCATGCGTTCTGAATCGCTTTACATTCTCCAATAAAAAGGCTTGTGGTCGATGATAATTTAATATTTCAGCAATGTGAAAAAACATACTGCCTCTATTATCACTAAAGCCTTTTTGCTTTCCTGCTTGAGAAAAAGGTTGGCAAGGGAAGCCTGCTAATAATAAATCATGTTTAGGAATTTCATCAATGTCCACTTGGGTAATATCTCCATGCGGCATGTCTCCATGATTATCGAAATAAACTTGCTGTGAATATTTATTGATCTCAGAAGTGAAAACACATTTACCCCCCAATTCATCAAAAGGAATTCTTATCCCGCCTATCCCCGCGAATAAATCTATGAACTTGAATTTTTTCATGTATTCTTTTTTCGCTTACCCACGTAAAGTCGGCACCCGTTCGCTAAATTTTATTTGCTGATTTATT
>CAYTVR010000269.1:0-9978 GCA_964441245.1 uncultured Saprospiraceae bacterium
ATGCGACCTTTGATGTAACAGGTCTTTCAAATGCTGGTGTTTGGACAACCTTTACCTTTGACCTAAATGATGCGACTTGGAGTGGTACAGCTGCCGATTTAAATACAGTTCTTGCAGATTTTGATCGAATTGAAATAGAGGTAGAGTCCATTGTTGCCAAAGATTGGTCTGTTGCAGATTGTACGGATGGCGAATATTTTGGTTTAGGAAATGTTGCTTTCAGTTGTGACTCTAGAGATACAGATAGCGACTTGGTCGCAGATTATTTGGATTTGGATTCAGATAATGATGGAATATATGATTTAGTCGAAGCAGGTCATAATGCACCTGATACAGATAATGATGGAATCATTGAAGGTTTGGCTGCAAATCCTTTTGGCACCAATGGTTTATTTAATACACTCGAAACAGTAGCAAATAATGGAATACTAGATTATTCTATTGCAGATAGCGAAACTACGCCAGATGGCATATACGATGCTTACGAGTTGGATGCAGATGGAGATGGTTGTTTTGATGCCTTAGAGGAAGGTATTATTGATGCAGATGCCGATGGACTTGCTGGAACACAAACAGGAGCAGCCCCAGTCAATGGAAGTGGACTAGTGACCACGATTGTATATGCTGCTCCTACCAATGATATTTGGCAAAATCCTGTTATTGGACCTTGCGTTACGGAGATTTGTAATGATGGTATTGACAATGATGGAGATGGGGTGGCAGATTGTTTTGATTGTGAAGATTGTTCTGATTCGATTGATTGTGATGATAATGATACCGATGGTGTAAGCGACTTTTGTGACTTAGATGATGATAATGATGGTATTCTTGATATTGATGAAGGTTGTAGGTCGGATAGTGTAGCTGTAAACCTAATTGCAGGTAGCTCTCAAACGCTTACCATCAATAGCGGAGAAGATGGTTTTATTATAGATGTGAGGGATCTGGATAATAGTTTTAATATTACGGTGAACGATTTATTATTGACCTCACGTCCTTCTAACCCTGGATTAGTAGATATTAATTTTACAGAAATATTCAGTACTACAGGTTTGACAGCCAGGTTTGCCGATGGAGAGGAATACGGACACGGTGGGATACCAAGAATTTGGTTAATTGGTACCTCCAATCCTGAGACACCTTTGCTTAGGATGATTATTCATGCCAATGGAGGAATGGAATTATTTGGTTCAAAAACGCTAAATGGACCTTTAGAAAGAATGGTTCTGACGGGAGGTCTATTATATAATCCACCATCTTGGAGCTTAGATTCTAATACTATAGTTATAGGACAGTATTTGGATGGTGGAACAAGTATGGCCGCTACTGTGTATGGATTTAAAAATAATTGTATTGATACGGATGATGATGGTCTAACGGATAATTTTGATTTAGATTCAGATGGGGATGGTTGTTTTGATGCAGCGGAAGAGAATGTAGTAGATGCCGATGCTGATGGAATTGCTGGAACACAAGTAGGTGCACCAACCGTTGACTCGATTGGATTAGTTTCGACAATTACCTATATTGCTCCTTCAAATAATATTTGGCAAGATTCATTGATTGGACCTTGCTTAATTGAAATTTGCGGTGATGGAATAGATAATGATGGTGATGGAGATACTGATACTGCTGATAGTGATTGTTGTGGTGCACAAGCACCTAGCCTCAGTAAAGACTAATTTATTTGATCTTCAATCTGATCCTCTCCAACTAAATCTGATTGGAAAATATATTAAAGGCTTCTTTGGATAAGTGTCTAATACCAATAATTTACCTTTAGAATAACGGCGCGATTATTTGATAATAAGGACTGACTGCCATTACTCGAAGGAGTATTAACATCATAGTTGTCAACATAGACTAAGAAAATGTCTGACATTGGTGAAAACCTCCATTGAAGTCTACTATTAATGCCCATATAATCTGACTGATCCACATATTGGAAGAGGGTAGTCCACAATATATTTTTGCTAAAACCAATTTCTACTTTAGATACTAGAGCTGTTATTTTTGACTGACCATATGGATCAGGAAAACTTAAATCATTCCATTGATAACCTACCGAAAAATTTCCCCAAGGTTGAATTCGGTAATTGACACCAAAATCAAAAGAGGTCAATCGACCATTATAAAAGCCACCCGTTTTCGCGGAAGCATTCATAGAAAAAGCTTTTCGTTCATCTGAACTGAAAGACACTTCTCCACTAAAATTTTGATATCGATCTTTTGGAAAAGGAGTATCACCAGTAAAACTAAAAGGATAAAATAAGTTGATATCATTATAAGTGATTTCGCTTTCAATTTCAGCAGTATTATTAAATGACATGGAATAATGAAACGTGGTCGTTGATTCATTAAAAGTCCAATCTGAATTTTGAACGGTGACATTCTCGATATCAAATTGATGTCTCTGTATCACACCTGACCTCGGTCTTTTTTGATATTCTATATAGGCATATTCTGAATTAAATCCAGCTCGTATGGTCGTGTCTCTTTCCGCATCATAATTATTGACTCGTGCAGTAAAACCAATATCTGCAAAATAATTTTCTTGAAACATGACGTACTCTGTAGCAAAAGTCCAATTGGCATTTCTATACTTGCTACCAATATTGTAGACCATATTTTTGTTTTTATAACCTGCTTTTAGAGAACCATGTGTCCCTCCCCAAATATTTATCTCTCCATTGTCCGATTGATATAATCCTTCCAGACTTATATTTCTACCATAATCGTCATTGACCGCATCTGTTTTATCATAAGCTTGTCTGTTGAGAAAGAGCCCTTGGATATGAGATCTACCAAATTGTCTTTTATAGGAAATTGCAGATTGATTTTGAGCAAATGAACTCGTCGATGATCTACTGTGAATATTCATGACACCTATTCGATTGTCTTTATTGATATTTCCTGTTGCTCGAACACCATAAAGAATGGGCACTGCTTCTAAATCGCTATCTAAACCAATTCTTCTAGAGAAAAAAGGACGGATACCTCCGGTTCCGAAGTCAGCAAATACATCTGCATTTTCTAAAAAGAAGGTTCTCTTTTCCGGTAAGGAAATATTGAATCTAGTGAGATTGGTCACCAACTCATCTGCTTCTATTTGTGAGAAATCTGGATTGAAAGTCAGATCAATATTTAAGGTAGAGGTGAGCGCCACCTTGGCATCTATTCCCACATCATAATTGAATTGAGTAGATTCGTTTTTACTTTTATTTACACCAGCACTAACGTATGGTATTAAATTAAAATTTCCTTTCTTTTGGCTTGGAGGTGTATCCCAAATTAGTGCTCCAGCAAAAGCAGCATTTGGTGGCCAAAATCCTTCTGGAACGGCGGTCCAATTATGAAATTGGTTGTTGTATTTTATGTTACGAACGAAGTTCATTCCCCATTCTTTAAGGGTCGGATCGTATCGAAGTATCTTAAAAGGAATGGCAAATTCAGCTGACCAAAATTCATCGGTCACTTGAGTTTCTACATACCATTTATTGCTCCAATCGGAGGAGAAGGAAGAGCTAGAAGACCTTGTCGCATCATATTGCACGCCTATTGCCGAAGTGCCAAATAACACAGAATTGGTTTTAGTATTGAGTGGATCAAGGACGATGGCAATTCCATCATTATCCCAGTAGACATCTCGTTTAAGCGTGGTAATCGTTAATGGTTCTGATTGATAACATTTGGCTGCAACGTAGAGATATTTATCATCATAACTGAGCCTTATTTCTGTTTTAGGATCTGCTCCTTCAGCAAAATAGGGCACCTTTTGCCAAAAGTCAGATCCAATTTCAGCAGACTGCCAAGTAGCTTCATTTAGATGGCCATCAACGATAATTTTATCCTTTGTAGAAGTAATGTTATATTGAAAGTCCTTTTTGAAATCGACAGGTTTCAAATCTTGAGCTACGGAGTATTGAAAGTTCCATAAAAAAATAAATAAGATATGCTTTTGCATGAAAGGATTTTGATGTGCAAGGTAAGGCAATCAACTGACATAATAACCAATATCCTTATGATTAGTCCAATTTAAACTTGGCTTAAATTGGAAAGATATTAATATGCCTATTGTAAAAAATCATCATCTAAAACTTCTGAGTTTAGACTAGGTCCACTAGAGCTTAGTTCATTTGCGAATCGTTTTTCTAAATATTTGTACAATCCCCATGCGGCTAAAAGTCCGAATGGTAAACCTATAATGCCGATAAGCGTCTCGTCTAAATCATCAACGGCTCCTGGGTTAGCAATTTCCATGATGATGACAAACATAAAGCCTGCGACAAACGTTCCGAAGTAATAAGTAACGACACCCAGAATGGCATATCCCCATTCATTTTTTTTGTATTTACGAGCCAATTCGTAAAAATACTTTCCTAAGAAATAAATAAATATTAATCCTAACATATTAATTGTTTTAGAGCTTTCCCTTTTGTACGTTAGAATGAAAAATTAGGTACAAAAAAAAGGCAAGAAACTTATTCTGAGGTGATAGAAAAATACAATTTAAATTTACATTATTTTTTAATAAGTAGCCTTTATTTTAAAATAGTTTTATGAATTCAAAATCAGAGAGCTTCAAATATTTATATCCTTGCAATGGATGTTGATAGGAAAAAGTAGCCAAAGAAAATTTGAAAAAGTAAATCGGCTTTTTTATGAAAAAATAGGACTGAAAAAAGGGGGGCAGGGGGAATGTGTGTGGAGGAAAAGGGGAAAAAAGAAAGTCGAGTTACCATAGATAACACGACTTACTACAACAAATTATAATCCCATGAACATATACATTTGATACTGAGCTTTTGCTCAGGGAACACTTCGAAAAGTATCCTCTTGTTGTGTTGCTGATATAACGACACCTATGAAAAAAATATTATATATCGATTCAGAATTTTAATTTAAAATTGAATGAGTGTCCTAATAATTAGATATTAGGACGACTCACTACAACAAATTATAATCCCATGAACATATCTCAAATTTAGATTGTCGAGCGTTTCTCGACAAGGTGTTACTTACTGTAGTAACTATATTTTATCAGGAATTAAAGCTTAATAGCAAGTCGTTTCGGTTTGAAACGACCTACTATCAACAAATTATAATCCCATGAACATATCTCAAATTTAGTTGGCCAGTTTCATTTAATAGGCCAGAATACCTCTACAATCCAATCGCTCACAATACAATAATCTTAATTATTTTGCTGGTGAGCAAAGACATAATTGCAACATTGTGTTAATTAATATTTTAATATATTAAAAATAATATTTTATATTAAATTATAAATCAATATAATGAAATATTTTTATATAAAAATTGTATGTTGATTGTGTATAAAAAAGTGTGTGAAGTGATAATTTTTACCTAAAAAAAGATCAAAGTAAATAGGTGAAAATCAGTTTTGGGACAGGAATTCAAGCATTTTCAAGCCCGAATGAAACCGAATAGTGCAGAAATCGTTCCAAAACCTATGATGAATATTGACTTTTAGATTTTGATAACACACTTTAAGCCATATTTATACGTCATAATGATTGTTATGAAAATAAAAAGCACTTTCGTCCTAGGGATTTTATGCATTGTTTTATGCTCAATGAGTTGTAAAACAAGCAAACCTATTAGACCAGAAGAACGTTACAATACTATGAAGAGTAATAATAGATCTACTGTAAATATCCCAATTCAGTTGAATCTCAATGAGTTGGAGCGAACGATCAACAAGGAGATAGATGGTTTACTCTACGAGGATAAGGACTTGACTGAAAATCAAGATGGGCTGATGATGAAAGCAGCGAAGAATGGAGATATTAAATTGACGGTTTCGAATCATCAAGTCAGATATAAAGTACCCTTGAGTTTGTGGATCAAAAAAGATATTGGCATCACTAATGTGGAGGCGGAAGGGGAGATCACGCTAAATTTAATTACTCAATATGAAATAGATGAGAACTGGACTTTAAATACGGAAACTTCAATCGATCATTACGAATGGCAACAACAACCTGTTTTAAAATTAGGCTTTGTTGACTTACCTATTGGAATGATTGGAAATGCTATCGTTAATCGGAGTAAAGTGACTTTAGCTAAATTGATTGATCGCCAACTTAAAGAAAATTTTATTTTAAAAGAGTATGTAAGTGAAGCATGGCGGCAAGTGCAAAAACCAGTTTTAATTTCTGATGAACATCAGCTTTGGGTGAAAATCAAACCTCATGCGGTGTCTATGACGCCAGTAAATACCATTGATAGTTTGATCAAAAGTACGATTGCCATTGAATCTTTGACCGAAGTCATTATCGGTGAACAACCTCCATACGATTATCAAGATACTTTACCACCTTTTTCTGTAAAGGAAAAAGTTGCAGATGATTTTAGAGTGAATCTATTTACGCAAATTCCTTTTGCCCAAGCTGAACAAATGGCCAAAAAGTATATAGTAGGTGAGTCATTTGAGGCGAAAGGCCAAAAAGTAACCGTAGAAGATTTAGAATTATACGGACAAGGCGATAAGGTGGTTGTCAATGCAAAACTGACTGGAAGCTACAACGGAAGCGTCTATATGATTGGCCGTCCAGAATACAATGAAAGGAAAAATGAAATAGAAATTAAGGACTTAAAATACGAATTGTCCACCCAAAATTTTTTACATAAAAGTCTTGCTTGGATATTTAAAAAGAACATTGAAAAGCGATTGGTAGATGGTATGAAATTTCCTTTGGAATCTAATTTACAAGAAATCAAAAGACTGGTGCAACAACATTTAGCATATTATGAAGTGACCCCTAACATCATCTTAAAAGGCGAGTTAGACAATTTGGATTTAGGACACACCGTATTGAATGAAGAGGCCATTCAAGTTGTTATTTCCTCTAAAGGAAGATTGAATTTGGAATTAAAAGATTTAGAAACAATTAAGAAATAAATGGGAATCTATCCCAATTGGAAGTACCATCAATGCAGCAATTAAATTTGTGCTAACATCCATTAAAAAAAGGTTCAATCGAATAGTCGATTGAACCTTTTTTTATCAATATCTAGTATTTTTATCTATAGATATTGTCATAGACTCTTTGTAAGTCAAAATTTCTTCTTTCTTGATGAATCATACAAATACAGCCATTGATCTTTTCGCCTTTGATCTCTCCAAATTGAACTTTGTATCGATTATGCACATTGAAAAACAAACCAATTACATCTTCTGGAAAAACACTCTCAGTATGTTTTCCCAAAACGAATGCAATATATTTGCTTTGAATACTAGTAGCACTTATACAGAAGTTACCACTCTTATTTAACTGTCTAAAAGGGTTCTCATCTGTGACACACAAAGGATGTGTATTGATGACTTCTCCTAAGTCATTATATAAATGAACTAAATCCTCAGTTGGAGGATTGGTCATTGCTTTTCTAACCTGCTCATATGTAATCATATTCATGGGATTGATGAAAAATAGATTACCTATGATATAGCAATCACTAGGCCAAAGCAACAGATTTTCTACCTTTTTTTTGTAGTTAATATATATAAAAGGTTGATTATTAGATTATTGAGGTAGAAATTGTTTTTGAAAATATATTATATTATTTAACTTTATACAATTGGAAACCTTGTGGAACGCCTCCTGCATTCATTTGAAAATACAGAGAGTCAGTGCTTAGTTGAGTGATTTTGACGGACTTTTCAATCCTTTGATTAGCAGTTGTATCCGTTGTAAATAGCATTCGTCCTAAGACGTAAAACCTTCCAGATTCTTGTGGCTGTAGCGTTCCATGATATTGATAAGAACCATCCTGATTGAAAGTAAAGGAGACTTTACTCAGATCCATATCTTTTACTTCATCATTTTCTATAAATGCAGCCGCTTTCCATTGTCCGTGAATGAGCGTCTTGTCGATTTCTGCTTTACAAGCAAACATAAAAAGTAAGGAAATTCCAGTAATAAAATGTAGAACGTATTTCATGACGTAGTTGATTTATTGAATAAAAAAATGACCTGATCTATTTGGAAGATCAAGTTGTTATGGTCATAACTTAAAAATTTCAAAAAGAAACAAATTAAACAGGAGCTATTCTGAACAAGCTGAGGTAGATCAATACTAAAAAAACGGGGATGAAACTTATCTTGAGTTTCATCCCCGTTGAAGCAAAAGTGCCTTTTTACTATAAAAACATTTTTACACAAATATAACCCACACCACCTAATACGATCGTATATGGAAAGGCCATTTTAACCATTTTCCCATAAGAAAGATTGATTAAAGGTGCTAAGGCAGAAGTCAATAAAAATAAAAAGGCAGCTTGTCCATTTGGAGTGGCCACACTAGGAAGATTCGTACCCGTATTGATCGCAATTGCAAGCGTTTCATATTGTGCTCTATCGATTATTCCATCTTTAAAAGCTTGTTGCACCTCATTAATATAAACAGTTGCTACGAATACATTATCACTAATCGCAGAAAGCACTCCGTTAGCCACATAGAAAATAGAAGGCTGCTGAGAAGGATCCATAGCAAGCGCCCATTCAATAATAGGTTTGAACAAATGTTGATCGTGGATCATGGCAACAATTACAAAAAATACCACCAATAATCCTGTAAAAGGTAGGGCCTCTTCGAATGCCTTTCCAAGACTGTGTTCGTCAATAATTCCCATAAAGGCAGTTTGAATAATGATCAAAGCCAATCCAATCAAACCAACCGGAGCGAGGTGTAACGCTAAACCAGCAATCAATAATATGGCAGAAACACCCTGGACAATGAGTCCATATCGTTGTTTCTCCGTTCTATTTCTATCTTGTTCTTCGGTATAGTTTTCGATGATCTTTCTAGCGACTTCGGGCAATTTGGTCCCATAGCCAAACCAACCAGTTGCTTCTAATAGTATAGAAGTCAACAATCCACAAACGAAAACAGGCATGGTAATCGGAGTCATTTGTTTGAAAAATTCAATAAAATCCCAACCTAATCGTTCGCCGATTAAAAGATTTTGAGGTTCTCCAACCAAGGTACAAACACCTCCCAAGGCTGTTCCTACTACACCATGCATGACTAGACTTCTCAAAAAGCTTCTAAATTGTTCCAAGGTTTCTCCACTCAATTCTTTTCTATCTAAGACTCCACTATCATCATAATCGGAATCTCCAGAATGAATTTTATGATATACCTGATAAAATCCAACGGTTACACTGATCAGTACAGCCGTTACGGTCAAAGCATCCAGAAATGCAGATAATACTGCTGATAAAAAAACAAATAGAAGGGATAAGACCATTTTAGATCTTATTTTGGTGAAAACCTTACTAAAAATAAACATGAGTAAAGGCTTCATAAAATAAATACCCGCCACCATAAAGACCAACAATAATATGACTTCAAGATTGGCTTCTATCTCATGATAAGCATTATGTGGGGTGGTCAAACCTAAAGCAAGGGCTTGAATAGCTAATAATCCGCCAGATTGAAGCGGATAACATTTTAAAGCCATGGCTAAGGTGAATATGAATTCACCAATAAACAACCATGCTGTAATCACAGGTCCCAAAACAAAGTAAGAAATGACATTAAATATCAAAAATCCAATGATGGTCAGCTTAAACCATTGCGGACTATTGCCGAGGAAATATTTTAGCATGGTAGATTAAGGTTTTGTACGTAAATAATTGTGTATTTTTTTTCCAGTACTGAATCAACGTGAACGAATTTTAGTACTTTCGTGTTGATTTAGCGGTATCTATATTCAATTTGATATTGAAAAGTTCAAAAATAGAACTTCTATCTAAAATCGCCGTAAAATACGATTTTTTATAGTTTTCAAAAATCAAGACTCCCTTCATTTTATGTAGAGCCGAAAAAAGTGTAATTTTGTATGGATATGGTAAAAATTGGAGATGTTTCGCTAGGTGAATTCCCTTTATTATTGGCGCCCATGGAGGATGTCAGTGATCCACCTTTTCGTGCTTTGTGCAAACAACAAGG